>CAYUDF010000881.1:0-1775 GCA_964443465.1 uncultured bacterium | reverse complement strand
AACAAGGGCACACCCTCCGAGCCAGGGATATTGACCGAAATCAGAAGTTTCCCGTTGCCCTTTGAAACATGAAACGGATTGGGCGCGGGCACCGAAAGGATTCCGTCCTGTCTCGGAATCGCGCCGACCGTGTTGAATACCGTCGAACTGGACGAAAACGGTTCGCTCGAACCGTCCGAATAGGTGAGGTCAAAATTTCCCTTCACATAGTAGCCGTATCGCTTGCCCGGAGCGGCCGTCTTGTCCAGAAAGTAGTATGGCGTGAGCCCGTCCTTTTTGGGCCGGATGGGTCGGAGTTTGAAATGACCCGCAATAATTGTATCGCTGTTATCCTCATAGTCGATCCGGTGGAGCACCAACCTGGCGTCAAATGTCGTGCCACGCAGGTACCAGGCAATGCCGGTACCATCGTTGCGGTGTTCGAACCGTAAACTCCAGAAGTCCAGCCCTACGTAAAAAATCTCTTTGGTCCTCGGCGATGATTTGGCGCCGAAGTTGTTCCACGAAGTAATATCGATATAGGATGTGCCGGGCAGCAGAAAACCAATTTTCAGATTGTAGTCTTCAACCGCTTCGTCTGCGATACCGTCAATGGGCACCACCACAATCGGTCCAATCCCGTTGAGCATATAAGACACCCGCTCGATCTTCGTGGCGTAATCCCTCCGAACGTGATCCTGCTGTGAGTTTTTATTGGTCACAGCTTCAGACCGGATTGAAAATTCAACCGGTTGATCCAGGCTGGTCAGCGTGTCAACGGCGGGTCCGCTGAATACAACCTCCGGTGGCGCGTCGAAGATGTCGGGTACGTTGTCCCCGTCGGTGTCTTTGTTGCCCAGCTGCCCCTTGGTAAAATCGCACGGCGCGCCGGTGTACCCATACTCCACGTTGCTGAGCATCGCGATGCATTGATCCGGCGCTTCATTGTCACAGTCCTTCTGCCCACCGAGTGGGTCCTGCGACACAACTTTGTTGCCGTGACGGATGTTCAGATACCCCGATCGGCTGCTGCACGATCCGGGTGTCGCACCCTTGTCCTCGGGCATTCCCCAGAAAATGGTTGTCATAGCGTGTTTGAAATACTGCTCAAAATTTGAAGTGCCGGGCACAACCGCCGGGTAGGCCATTATCATGAACGGGCCACCCAGCTGGGCGTATACCTGTTTTCTCCCGGCAAACTGGTAGTCCGGGTCGTGCGAGCTGTCGACCACGAATATCGTGAACACCCAGTCGGCGTTGCGGTATTGCAACCGGGCGTCGTTGTTGAATGTGTTCACGCGTTCGATGTACTTTCCGGGCAGACCCAGGTACCCCATACGGGTCATCACATCATCCATCAGCGGGCGGATATCCCCTATTTCATCGGTCAGCGCGTTTTCAATTGGATCCCAGCCAACATCTTCGTCAAAAGTTCTGCTGGAGAAACCAACTTTCAAGTTACGAAACTGTTGTTCGAAATACATTTTTACGATTTCTATCGCGGCTTTTACGGCCGATTTCTCACTGGTTGTCCAGCTGTTCGATCCCTTCATCTCAAGGAACACGATCTGAATGTGAACGTTGCCGGCCAGAAATTCGGCGTTCTGATCGGGCAGGCGATCGCCCGCGGCTCCAGCGTTCTCAATTCCGTCGGATCGTTGCAACCGCTCTTCGGCGAGGACAGCGCTTCGCTCGATCGCAGCGCGCGAGACTTCCATCAGGTCCGCAACACCACTGGCGCGGGATTGGCTCATATCTGGCTGAAGGCCGGATTTTCTGGCGTCCTGGATATCATA
>CAYUDF010000880.1:0-1776 GCA_964443465.1 uncultured bacterium | reverse complement strand
GGTCAGGTGATCACGCGAGACCGGTTTCTCGCCCGCAACCGTGACGCGATCGTCGTGCTGTGGATCATCTATCTGATTCTTAATGCGCTGCAGGTTATTCTTATGTGCGCGGGCGGCATGTCGTTATTCGATTCTCTTTGCCACGCTTTCGGAACCGTCTCGACGTCCGGGTACTCGCCCTATAACGCCAGTATCGGTCACTACAACAACGCTTACTTCGACTGGATTATCATACTGTTCATGTTCCTGGGCGGCATGACCTTTATGCTGTTTTACCACCTCGCCCGACGCGAATGGCGTGTATTCAGGATTAATACCGAATTCAAATGGTACGTCGGTTTCGTGCTGTTTTTTTGCGGAGCAGTGACACTCATACTGTGGCGGGAACATTCATACGGTTTTGCAAACGCCCTGAGGCACGGCACCTTCCAGGTCATGTCACTTCTGACCACAACAGGATTTACAACGCAGGACTACGAGTTATGGCCACAGGCAGCCCAGATGTTACTGTTTGTTGTGTGTTTCATCGGAGCCTGCGCCGGTTCGACCACAAGCGGAATCAAGGTCATACACTACGTCGTCATCTGGAAGTTCATGGTCGCCGCGATCAAGAAGATTTTCCTGCAGCCGTTGTCCGTTGTCTCGGTGCGAATCAACCGACGCCCCATCGACAGATCGATCATCGATCTGGCCGTGTGCTACTTTATAATCAACATCTTCCTGGTGTTCGTCGGCGGGTTTATTATGACAATCCTCGACGACATGGACTATTTGTCCGCCATGAGCTCCGTTATCGCATCACTCATGAACATCGGCCCGGGATTCGGCGCCGTCGGCCCATCCGAGAACTACGCGTTTATATCGGATGCCGGCAAATGGTTTCTGTCGTGGAACATGCTGGTCGGCCGCTTGGAGATGTTCTCCGCACTGGTTATCTTCTTCCCGTCGTTCTGGCGCAAATAATCAGAACACCTCGGACATACCCGGGAAAAAGCCCTGGAAATCACCGCGTCCCCATCCGTAGTCGAGACCGAGTTTTGTGGATGTGCTTTTGCTGTGATCAAGTGCCCGAAGGCTAGAAACTGAATCCCAGTCCGATTCCTAACCCGCTCTGAACCACATCGTATTTGAAATAATCGCCGTCCTCAGAGTCCGGCTCACGATCCAGGCTGAGTACCCTCCATGAGATGAGCCCCGACAACAGATCTGTGAAGCGGTAACCAAAGGCAATATCCCCGAACCAGGCAAATTCGGATCCTCCCGCTCCAACGTCCCCTCGTATCGACACAATCCATTTTTCACGAAGTAAATTGGCGTAACGAGCGCCGACGTATATATCGCCCCAGCTTTGTTTGACCCCGCCTGTAGAACTCCCCGAGTTAGACGTCGAGGTAGCTCCGGTGTCGATCATGTAGTAGCGCCCGGCAAGAAGTAAAGTAAACTCTCTTGACACACGATAGCCACCACCGGCTTCGATGATCCATTGGGTCACGTCGAGGTCCACTGTCACAGGTCGATTCACAATCTGCGCGTCTCTCGTGGAGCCGAGCCCAATATAAGACAGGTCAACCAGCAGTACCATTCCCGGATTGCTTGCCTCGAAATGGCCGGCCATTGCAAAATCGACATAACCGAGGAGATCATCGAAGGTGGCGTCCACTGGCTGCTGTAATTTGTCACCGACCCCGATGGTGCCCTCAATGCCGGCCAGCCAGCCGTATAACATCGCATCATAGCGCCATACTGAAGGCGTTGCCGCTTCTTCCGATGCCGCGG
>CAYUDF010000879.1:0-1776 GCA_964443465.1 uncultured bacterium | reverse complement strand
GACCAGAGCTACAGCTGCGATTTCACACGCGCTCCAGTAGTCATCCAGTGTTTTGAGCGCCTCCGATTTTTCGTCCGGAGCGGCAAGTCCGAGCAATTCAAGGTCCCGTGCCTGAAATACAAACGCGAGCGCCTCCGTGAACGCCGTATTCGGTACTCCCCTCAGGAACCAGTGATCGATGTCGTTCAGCGTCAGTACCTGTTCCACGTTGTGTCCCATCTCGTGGACGGCGATATTAAATCCCTTGTAGTCCATTCCGTTTGCGCCCACGCGTGTCCTGAGGTGCGCCTTTTCCGTACGCATTTCGGCGCCCCACGCGTGTCCCGAGCCCCGCGCCGGATCCACCACTATATTTGAGGCGAGGTAGGCGGCCTGATCCTTCGAAAAACCAAGGCCCTCGAGTAATACGGGGATTTCCTTTTCGTAAGCCTCGGGTGTTGGAAAACGCTTCCGGCAGATTTCATCCAGTTCCGCTTCCGAGTAACGTCCCCGCGGTCGGAAACCGTTGTACCAGATATCAAACGGTTCGAGTGCGCGCCCCAGTCTGTCTGAAATCAATTTACCCGTGCGGGCCAGCAGGGGTGAAGACAGCATGTCTTCAAACATCTTTTCCACACGTTCTTCCGGTAATTCCCTGTTCTCGTCGAACCGTCTGCGGATATGTGTCGGAGCGGCCGGCGAGTACGGGTCCACCATCCGGGCCGCGCGAAACGTTTCCAGCAGCACCGCATACCGGGTATCCGGTTCGGGTGCATTGCTCACTTCGAGCTCTCTCGGCGCCGGCGTGTCGGTGTCGCTCTTGCCCGCCTTTTTCACCTCGTTGGAGTACGGATTCCAGTCGACATGGGGGTTGTCAACAACCACTTCCGGAATCGTCTGCGTGACGATACGCTCCATCACCTTTTGTATCATTTTCTGGGACTCGATGCCGCCGTCGGGGTTGCTGTACTGCGCCTTGATTTCGTCACGCAGGTTCCAGTGGGACAACAACCGCATCTTTGGAGGAAACAGCCTCGCGCCGTCGTCGCCCAGCAGATGGTACATCCAGATGTTGTACTGCGCGATATATCGGTCGGCCAGCGCGTTGGCCCGGGCGGCAGCCTGGTTGACTTCGGCGGGCACGCGGCGGCCGAACTGCTCCGCCAGCCTCGCCTCGGCCCACTGGCGACGTGTCCACGAGTCGCCTTTTTCAAGCCTTTCATCAAGTGTGGTAAGCGGAAAATTCAGGAGTACGGTAAACGCCAGCTTGTTGCGGAACATGTCTTCCGTGACGTGCGCCGACGGCGAGAACGCGGCAAACATCTCGTCAAACGGATAGATCGGCCCGATATCCAGGTCGGACTGCTCCCGGAAAACGAGCAGTATCTCGTGCATATGACCGCCCATCTTTTCCATCAGGTATTCGTATCGTTTAAACATCTCGTCCAGCGTGGCCCGGTCGCCGGCGAAATTCCTGAGTACAAAAGCCGTATATTCTTCCCCGTCACCATCGTCTTCGCGCCACAGGCTGGACAGTTGTTCCAGGCCACGCCCGGCCCGGGAGGCCTGCCCCTGGCCGTACTCGTCCACCAGCCGTTCCAGCAGTTGACTGTTTACATCTGCGAGCCACTCGGGCCTGCCCGAATCCGCGTCGGACTTTTGAACACTCATAAAAACCATTCCCGTCACGATAAAAAGAGCCACCAGAATCCACGACTTTACTCGGCAGTTGGCCACATCGAACTCCTGTTCTGTTTTGTAAAAAACTCACAAGACACAACAATATCGCAAGTTGTG
>CAYUDF010000878.1:0-1777 GCA_964443465.1 uncultured bacterium | reverse complement strand
TGGGCAGCGCGACTTCGAGCGGGTAGCGTTTGCCGGCGATGTCGATCTCCCACTCACCATTTTTCAGGTAGGCCTTGTTGACGGGCTCTCCCGCTTCGATCATGGCCAGTCCCACGGCGCCGCCGAGTGTGTGGCCGTAACTCGCAGCGCGCACATAACCGACCGCCTTGTTGTTCCGATGAATAACTTCCGCGTGATAAAGCAGTGGTTCGGGGTCCTTGACCAGTACCTGTAGCAGTCTCTGGTCAAAAGCGGGCCCCTGCGCTTTTTTCTCTACGCAGTAAGCCTTGCCGAGAAAGTCTGGTTTGTTCAGATCAACGGCAAATCCGAGACCGGACTCGTAGGCGTCGTCGGTGTTGTCGATGTCGTGGCCGTAGTCGCGATACGCCTTTTCCATGCGCAGGCTGCCCAGGGCTCTCAGGCCGGCATGGCGCAGTCCGAAGTTTTTTCCCGCCTCTACAACCCGGTCATAGACATGCACGGCCTGCTCCGCGGGAATGTTCAGCTCGTATCCCAACTCGCCCACGTAGGTGATGCGATTACATTGTGCGCGAGCGAATCCGATATCGATCTCGCGCGACGTCCGGAAGGGGAAGGCTTCATTGGACAGATCCGCCGACGTGATCGATTGCAACAGTTCGCGCGACTTCGGGCCCTGCACGTTGAGCTGGCCGATGCCACCGGTGATGTCGGTGAGGAAGCAGTGTGCGTCGGCGGGGATGTGTCGCCGTATCCAGGTCTCGACGTGGCGGTGCATGGTGTCGGTAACCACCACGATAAATTTCTCCTCCGTCAACTTGGTGACGGTGATGTCGGCTTCAAGTTTGCCGCGCTCGTTCAAGAACTGTGTGTAAGTGATCGTCTCCACCGGGCCGTTGACACTGTTGGCCGAGATGTAGTCGAGCACCCTGCCGGCGTCTCGGCCCTGCACCAGGAATTTACCCATGAAAGTCATGTCCATGGCGATAACGCCCTCGCGGCAGGCCTTGTGCTCCGCTTCCCAGTGCTGGAACCAGTTCTGGCGTCCCCATGAAAGTTTTTCAACCTTTGGTTCGTGGCCTTCCGGCGCGTACCAGGCGGGGCTTTCCCAGCCGCTTACGTCGGTGAAGAACGCGCGCTGATCCTTCAAACGATCGTGAAACGGTGAGCGCTTACAGTCGCGCGCCGTCTGCGGCACGCGGGTGGGGTAGTGGCGCCGGTAGACCATTCCCAATGTTTCGACCACGCGTGTTTTTCGGTATTCGGGGTTGCATTGATAGGGGTGGAATCGATCCACGTTGATGCCGGTGATGTCCGCGCCGGGGTCCCCTGTGGTGATCCATTGGGCCATGATTTTTCCGAGGCCGGGTCCTGTAATGATTCCGATGGAGTTGAGTCCCGCGGCGACAAAGTAGTTCTGAATCTCCGCCGACTCACCGAAGGCCGGCCCCATGTCGGGCGTAAAGCTTTCCGGGCCGCAGAAGAATTTCCTCAGGCCGGCTTCCCGTGAGACGGGCACGCGGCTCATCGCTTTTTCGAGGAACGGCGTCATACGATCCCAGTCGGGCTCGATCTCGCCAAAAGTAAAATCCTCGGGCACCCCGCCCACCATCCACGGGGCGCATACCGGTTCAAACAGGCCGATCATCAGGCCGCCGCCTTCTTCGCGGTAGTAGCCGTGACAGGAGGGGTCTTCGATGATAGGAAGCTCCCGCGTCATTCCTTTGATGGCATCGGTGATGAGATAGTAGTGCTCGGTCGACTGGTTCGGGATGCTGATGCCGTTGAGGGCGCCCAG
>CAYUDF010000877.1:0-1778 GCA_964443465.1 uncultured bacterium | reverse complement strand
TTGCCCGAGAACATCCGCTCGGCGCTGGCCAGTTCGTCCTCGCGATTCCAGTGGTCGCTCTTCAGGCCCAGGGCCACCACGTCACAGGGGAGCAGAGTGAAGGAGAAATCCTCGTCGAGAAGCACCCGGTACAGGTCGATGGCTCGTTCGGTGTAGGCCCTCGCTAAGTTCTCCATCAGGAGGTCCGGCGTGGTCGCGTCAGGATAGGGTTCGCCCGTAACCGGTGACGTGACGATGTGATCGTCACTGCAACCGGGAACCAGAAACAATGCGACCCCGAGTACTGCCAGGATAGTGATGATGATGGATAGTCTCATGTCATGCCCTCTCTTCGCCTGTGGGGACCAAGCTCAATTCACGGCGGCGAACGGGCGAGAGCGAGGTGCGGGGCGCGGCACCTGGTGCGGTGGGCTGCATGAGACTAGGGAGTATGGACTCGGTGGTCAAACTTCCGGATGACTGAAGCGGCTGCTGGACAGCAGTCAGTCGGCGCCGATCCGCTGCGCATTCTCAACTGGAGCTACCAGTGGCGGTGGACATACGCTGACCCGAAATATTACAAATTGTAACAGGTCGATGGAGGTGAGTTGCCTCTGTATACTACTGAAGAATATTACATGACCTTCCGTCTGGATGATAACGCCGTATGCGAATCACTCACCCACGTGTATTTCATCGAGGTGATGAACGACGTGGTTGTGATACGGTGCATTCGATGCTGTCGGTAGTATTGGGAGGAACCAGACAAAGGTATTTGGGATCGTTTAGGAGGCAGAATTGTGACGATAGTTTTATTGGTTTTGGGCTTGCTGTTTATTGGGCTGGCTATTCCTTTCTTGAGGCGGATGATCGGGCCGAATCGGGTATGTGGTTTAAGGGTTAGAGAAACTCTTGAGAGCGAAAAAGTTTGGTACGAAGCCAACGCCCGCAGTGCCAAGAATCTGATGTGGGCGGGTATCGGACTAGTCATCATTTCGAGTTGTCTTTTTGCACTATCTTTGCCCAATTCCGACGAATATGTGCTTGTGTGCAGTGCCGTTTTGACTGCGATTGCTCTGTGGCTTGCTTGGAGCGGAACGCGGATCGCAAAAGCGGTGAAGCTGGAGTTGGAAACGCCAGCGATAGCTGATCAGCTCAACGGCGAATCCTAGCAGGCGAGGACGCATCCTGACTCTGGATGCGATACTAAATGCGGATGGAAGTCTTGCTGCCACTTGAAAACAGCCCCGCAACAACCTCCCCGCCTTCTCGTAGAACAGCCACCTTTATCCCAGACCGAGCCCCAGCCCAGATTGGGCTTTTGATAGAAAAGAGACCTTTCGCGTGGATTCACTTCCAGGCCTTACCGTCTTCATCATTTTGGCCGTCTTTGCGGGCGGCTGCGGCGACCAGGCGGAACTGTCAGCGGACTATCTCGGCCAAACGACGCCCGCGGATATCCCCGTGCGTTTCGCGCCGGATCTGGTTTCCACCGCGCATCACGAGCACAGCCGGATCGTCTTTTCTCCGGATGGGCTGGAATTATACTGGGCGGTCATTCCAGTCAATCCTGACCAACAGCCGGGAAGTGGGAGTCCGTTTCATACGGATCAGCAGAACATCTGGTTTACCCGTCAAACAAGCGCCGGCTGGAGCAAACCACGGATCTTGCCGGTAACAGAGGCCCGCAGCGCCAGCACGCCGGCTTTGGATCCGGACGGCAGCACTTTCTATTACAAAACCCTGGATCCAGAGGCCGATCCGGAGAAGTTGAAAGCCAGATTCAGGGCTGAGCAGGC
>CAYUDF010000876.1:0-1784 GCA_964443465.1 uncultured bacterium | reverse complement strand
TAAACTTTCGAACCAAACTTGGTGAGAAATGTCGCCTCTTCCAGCGCCGAATCGCCACCGCCGACAACGGCGATCACTTTTTCCTTGAAGAAGAATCCATCACACGTCGCGCAGGCCGACACACCGTAACCCATCAGTTTCTGTTCGCTCTCCAGCCCCAGCCAACGGGCGGTGGCGCCGGTGCAGATAATCAGCGCCCGGCACTTGTAGGTTTTATCGCCGGCGTGCAGCGTCTTCACGTCGCCGTCCAATTCGACGCGGTCGATACTGACCGTTTCGAAATCGGTGCCGAAACGCGCGGCCTGTTTCTTCATCACGTCCATCAATTCCGGTCCCATGATCCCGTTCTCAAACCCCGGAAAGTTTTCGACGTCCGTTGTGATGGTGAGTTGCCCACCTGGTTGTATGCCTTCCAGGACGAGGGGTTTCAGTTCGGCGCGGGCCGCGTAAATCGCCGCAGTCAGCCCTGCGGGGCCTGATCCGATGATGATTACATCTCTTACGTCGTCTCCCATCAATCTTTCCTCCAGAGGTTGATTATAATATTTGGGTAATATCGGGGCCGGAAGGTGGCGTCAATCTTAACATCATGATACTACAATAGTTAGAATAACGATTCGACGCCAAAAGTCAAGAAGGGATCGCCGGTCCGGTGGATCAAAAGCTGTAATTCACCTGGGCCGTTACGATATTTGCGGCGTTGAACGAACTGCTTGCCGCGGTGGATAACAGGTCGATGGACAGCCTGTCCCAGAAGGTAAATCCAAACCCCATATTAAAATAGAGCGCCGTATTGTAGGTGATCTGCCGGTCGATGTCCATATACGTGACGTTATCGTCGATGTCGGGATCGCCGAAATCACCCAGATCCTTCTGTATTTCGCCCCCCTGTTCAAGACGGGTTGCGCGTATCTGGGAGCCGAATCGCCAGGCCACGTTGCGGTGGAAAGTCCATTCCAGTCCAATCGGAAGATTGAGAAACCAGTATTCCCGTTCGTAGGTGGCACGCTGGTGATACGGAGTTTCAAGAGTGTTCGACGACGTCCCCGCGGTAGCGGTAATAGAAGCCGCTCCATCGCCATCCTCTTCCAGTTCCTCGTACTGAAAAACAGCCCGCACTCCGATAGCAACCTGCAGGTCGTCGCGGATATCGCTGACAACACCGATGGAGTTGTCGGTCGCGAACCCTGTCACGTTACCATCGAGTTTGAACGACACAGTGGAGTACTGCTCCTGGATTTCCGCCTCGGAAAAAAAGTAGTCCTTCGCCGTTTTCCCGTCCCCGCTGCCGTCCGATTCGCGCCAGGAGATACGATGAAAGCTGCGGACCCGATCGCTCCATCGGAGGCCAAACCGCCCGAATAACTCGACACTGTCGTACGAACGATATCCTTGGTATTCGTGATCATCAACCGAATAAGAAGGTGACGTTCCACCCATTCTATCCCTGCCGTTACCATCGTAATCCTGGTCATAAATTCTTCTGTTAAATTCGTCATTATCCAGTTTCTCACGTCCCCATTCACTCCCGAGTACGGCCTGGGCAATAAACCCGGTATTCCGAAACAGTCCAATCGACAGCTCTGCACGGGTATTTTCATACTCGCCCTGATAGCCTCTGTAATCGTAGTCGAAGCTCGTTTCTGTTACCGACGGGTACCCGGTGTAGATTCTCTGATCAACTCTTGCATAGCCCTTGTGCATCTGGTCGTCCCCCACCCTGAGACGACCCCCGAATCTCGCGCCTCCGGATTCGGGGCTGCCGGTGCCGATCGCCGCGTCGG
>CAYUDF010000875.1:0-1784 GCA_964443465.1 uncultured bacterium | reverse complement strand
TCAAAAGCTCGGGTAAACTCCGTGGGTGCATCGGACGGATGGAATCGGATCTGCCATTGTGGGAAACGGTGGCGCTGATGGCCCGGGCGGCCGCGTTTGAAGATCCCCGGTTTCCGCCCGTTGCCGAGGGGGAACTCGCCGGACTCGACCTGGAGATCTCGGTACTGACACCGTTCGAACCGCTGGAGGATACGTCCCTGCTGGAAGTGGGTACACACGGGCTGCTTGTGGAGAAGGGATTTTATCGTGGAGTGCTGCTGCCGCAGGTCGCCGCTGAACACAACTGGGGCGCCGAAGAATTTCTCGCCAACGTCTGTCTGAAAGCGTCACTGCCCGTCGATGCCTGGAAGGACCCCGATACCCGGTTGTTCGTGTTTTCGGCGATTATTATCGAGGAATAGCGAAGCTTTCGCCGAAGGATTCAGCGAGTGAATCCGCCAGTTTTCCGAAAACAGACCGCCCGATGTTGATGGATGTCTGCGACCGTTCCCGTGTACTCCGTGACACGACGTAGTGCTTCAACTCTATTTCATTTTCACCAGTGACTGTTATTTCGAAGAAACAGCCGTCGGTGGCCGGATCCGTCCTGAGGATCGCGTTCGCCGGCCGCTTTTCCTGTTCGATGCACTTGACCGCGCCGTAAGGGCTCACGACTTCCGCCACGACCCGGTCGACAAGTCTTATCATCCCGTCCGCTGTCCCCGATTCCTCATCCTGACTCGCGGCGGTCACCCGGAGGGAATGAAGCATTAAACCGTGTTCACTGAAATCGTCGACGACAACGTTAATCGTCGCGATCCCGTTTTCGAGTGTCAGTGTATACGGGCGTAGTTCACGGGCCGGCGGCATAAACCCGAGCCGGTACTGCCGCTGGGCTTCCCGTTGTGATTGCAAATGAAAAAATATGGATTCTCCGATTCCCATAACGGGCCTCCATCGTTGGATAAACAGACTTCCCGTCACAGATGCTGCAAGAACCGTTCCCGATATGAATGTGTGGAGGGAGAAGCGCTCAGGCGGCGTTTTCGTCCGACATCACGCGTTCGCGGTGGTTTTCGCCATCGAACGTCATCAATGTGGTTTTTTCCCCGATTACGGTTTCGAGGTGCACCGGCCGCGTCCAGATATGATGAATGTTCTGCAACGTGTCTTTTGCGTAGTCCTGCCGGATTTCTATCCCGTCAAACCGGTGCTTCAGATACAGTTCACCCCTGTTTTCGTAGTTTCCGTCAACAACCGAGATATACGGATGACCCATGTTGGTGAGAGAAAACAATAACTTGTCCTTAATCGCCTGGACGTCGCGGTCCTGGATTTCGTACAGGCGGGACTTGTCGTTGTAGCCGTAGGTGAACAACTGCTGTTCGCGCACAAAATCAGCTGTCAGGAAATCGTCGATAAATGTCATGTCGTTGTAAATCGACCGTACCTGAAATATCTTCTCGCGGCCGAGACCGGCGTTTGTGTTCCACTCCGCCTTGGCCCGCAGGTCTTCGCACTCCTCGTATTCTTTTCCAAACCGGCCGGTGTCCCACCGCTCCTCGATAAACTTGTACATCTCGTAACCCAGCTTGTACGGGTTGAGCTGGCCCGGTTGTACGGCGAGCGTGCCCGAATGGTGGTCGGCGAAATCGATCAACTCGCTGGAGTCGAGCGCTTTCTGAGTCATGATCTTCTCGTGCCAGTAGGAAGCCCACCCCTCGTTCATTATCTTGGTCATACCCTGGGGGGCAAAGTAGTACGCCTCCTCGCGAATCATGGACAGGATATCGCGCTTCCAGCCG
>CAYUDF010000874.1:0-1784 GCA_964443465.1 uncultured bacterium | reverse complement strand
TCGGGCTCCGGGGTCACCCGGTAATAACACGAATCAAACGGTGGAAGAGGGCCATTCCCCAGTATTCGATGGGGTACGGAAACATTCAGAAGAAATTCAACGAACTCGAAGACGAAAATCCCGGGATTTATTTCGCCGGAAACATTAGAAGCGGTATCAGCGTTGGAGACAGCGTGGTTTGCGCGCACACCACGGTAGAGAAGATGCTGGGTACAGACTGAACCATAAACCGTTCGCCAGAACGAAAACAAACAACAAGGAAACCAGACTATGTTTACACCTTTTTATCGTCCGAGAAGACTTCGCCAGAACGAAAACATTCGACGCATGGTCCGGGAAACAAATCTGTCGGTCGACGACATGATCTACCCCATGTTCGTCGTTGAGGGTGAGGGCGTGAACAACCCGATCAGTTCCATGCCGGGTAACAGCCAGTGGTCGATCGATCTGCTTGTGAAGGAAGCAAAAGAAGTCCACAACCTTGGAATTCCGGCGATTATTCTTTTCGGTATTCCGGCCAAAAAGGATGCCCTGGGAACGGATGCAACCAGTGAATCCGGCATCATACAGAGGGCCGTCACAGCGGTGAAAGAGGCCGTTCCCGGCCTTTATGTCATCACCGACGTTTGTTTTTGTGAGTACACCGATCACGGGCACTGCGGGCCAATCGTCGACGGAGATGTCGACAACGACGCAACCCTGGACCTTCTGGGGCGCCAGGCGGTTACACACGCAAAAGCAGGCGCCAACATGGTGGCGCCGTCGGGCATGATGGACGGTATGGTCGGGGCAATCCGCGGTGCGCTCGACGAGACAGGATTCAACAAGATCCCCGTTATGAGTTACGCGGCCAAATACGCGTCGGGTTTCTATGGCCCGTTTCGTGAAGCGGCCGAGTCCGCGCCCCAGTTCGGCGACCGTCGCGCTTACCAGATGGATCCGGCCAACGCGCGGGAAGCCATGTACGAAGTCGAACTGGACGTCGACGAGGGCGCCGATATCATAATGGTAAAACCTGCGATGCCGTATCTGGACATCATTCGAATGGTCAGCAGCGAAATCAATCTTCCGGTCGCCGCGTACAACGTCAGTGGCGAGTTTTCGATGGTCAAGGCCGCCGCACAGCTGGGCTGGATCGACGAAAAGAAAGTTGCCCTGGAGATGTTGACATCGATCAAACGCGCCGGCGCCGACATCATTCTTACGTATTTCGCCAAGGACGCCGCTCGCTGGCTGGGCGAGTAGGATTCAGTTAATCGGGCCCGGTTTGTATTCTGGAGGAGTTAATAACAGATGCCACGTAACAAACAGTTGTTTGATAAAGCGCGCGCGGTAATGCCGGGCGGTGTCAATTCCCCGGTTCGCGCATTTCGTTCTGTAAACCTTGACCCGGTTTTTATCGCGTCGGGCAAGGGGTGCCGGATCACAGATTGTGAAGGCCGCGATTACATAGACTTTGTCGGATCCTGGGGACCGTTGATTCTTGGTCACGCCCACGAAGAGATTCTGGAAACAATCAACGAAACGGCAGCCAGGGGCACCAGTTTCGGGGCTCCAACAGAACTGGAAATCGATCTGGCGGAGAAAATCATCGACATGGTGCCATCCGTCGAGATGGTACGGATGGTTAACTCCGGGACTGAAGCGACAATGAGCGCCGTTCGACTGGCACGCGGCGCCACCGGCCGCGACAAGATTGTAAAATTCGAGGGGTGTTATCACGGCCACGGAGACAGTTTTCTCATCAAGGCGGGGTCGGGCGCGCTGACACTGGGCGAACCCAG
>CAYUDF010000873.1:0-1787 GCA_964443465.1 uncultured bacterium | reverse complement strand
ATCCCTTACAGACCCGCCACTGTAATTGGCAAGCTGCCCGCTCACAACCACTGGCATTCGCTGGGAAGGGAGTGGGAGCAACAGAGCCATCAGTCAGGATACCCGCCTGGATTCATGTTCCCAAAGGACCTCTTCGAGGATTGAGAGGAAGGGATATTTTACCGACCCTCCCGCGTTCTCCAGGACAGAAGCGGGGGGTTTTTTGATGCCCCTTTTCCGCCGGCGGAAAACCGCAACACCGGCAAACGTGGAACGGACAAATTTTCTTTTCCCCCTCTCACCTCGGGACACCTGTTGGACAGGGAGTACCGATTGCCTTCCTATTCGATCAATTCTAAAACACCGGCGGGACGTGGTCTGATCCGGTTCGTCGCACTGCTGGTCGCGGTGTGCGCTTTACCTGCAACTTCTCTCGCTGAGAAACAAAGCAAAACCGCACGGCGCGTGGCGGGTAGCGACACGATGTACGTGGTAACCCCTATCCTCGTTAACGCAAAACGGCGGAACCCCGATATCGACCTGTATAACCGATCCGGTTTCGTCACCGCGGTTGAATTGAAGGACCGCAGGGACCGAGTTGAAGACCTGGCGTCGGTTCTATCTCAGATGGTCGGCGTCAAGGTAAAGCAATACGGTGGGTTGGGAAGTTTCGCCACCGTCTCTATCCGGGGTTCATCGGCCAGCCAGGTCAAGGTCTACATGGACGGAATCCCGATGAATGACGCCTATTCGGGTCTCACCAATCTGGCCGACCTGCCGCTGGGCGGAGTCCAGAAGGTGGAAGTTTACCGCGGCTTTACGCCGCCGCACCTCGGATCGGGCGCGATCGGCGGAGCAGTCAATCTGGTGACAACCGATCCGAAACGCTGGCAACGCGGTCGGCTTTTGTCCGGGCTGGAAGTCAGCGCGACTTACGGCTCCTTCGACACATCGCGGCAGCTCTTCTCGATGTGGCTTCAACCGTGGAAGCTGAGATTGTTTGCGCACGGTGGCCACACAAAAACGCTCGGCAACTTTACGTTTCTGGACGACAACGGCACTCCCGCTAATCGCGGAGACGACGATTCCGCCGACCGCGCGAACAACGACTTCGAAAGTTACGGGGTCCTCGCCCGCGCCGAGGCTGACGTCCCCGGTTTTGAAGTGACCTCCCTTTCCATCGATACCTACTTTCGAGAACAGGGAGTGGCGGGGTATGGATCATTTCAGTCTGAATCGGCGAGATATAAACGCAACCGGCGTATCGGCCACCTCAAACTCGAATCAAAACCATTTCTGTCAAATATGCTTCTGTTGTCCGGCACCGGATTTTATTCGCACGCCACAGAACAATTCAGTGACCCCCTTGGTACGGTTTCACTCGGCCGGGTCGACTCCGACAACACCATCGCGGCGTGGGGTGGGCTCGCCCGGTGCCGGTGGTTCGTGCCGCTGGTTCCCCTTTCGCTCGATTTTGTGTTCGATGGACGCACAGACCAGTTTACACCGTTCAATAAAATTACCGACAAGCGGGGGCCCGAACGCTGGCGGCGTTCGCAGAATCTCGCCGTCTCGGGCGACCTCTACCTGCTGCACCAGACGCTGGTGCTGTCCGCCGCGCAAAGATGGCAGCGTCACGTCAATGAATTCTGGGATGAAGCGCCGTTTCCGTGGTTGCCCGCTTCGCCGCAAGGGCGCGTGGCCGGCGAAAGCCGGTCGCCGAGCGCCGGTTTTCGCTGGAGCCCGGTCGGGCCGTTGACGTTTAAAGCAAACGTCGGCCGTTATTTCCGCCTGCCGACCTTTCTGGA
>CAYUDF010000872.1:0-1806 GCA_964443465.1 uncultured bacterium | reverse complement strand
CGGACAACTATCGGGTTCAGACTGGACAAACCGGCGAGGGTGACCCTCGATATCTTCGACGCCGCGGGTCGGAGAGTAACAACACTGATAGACCACGTTCTGCCGGCCGGCTACAACCAGATCAACTGGGACGGCCGCAACGCGACGGGCGGGCGGGTCGGATCGGGTGTTTACATATATCGGCTGAAAACGGACGGCAGGGTATTCTCCCGCAAGATGACGCTGCTGGAATAAGAAACCGGTTGATTCTATCTGGGTTTCAATACGAGGTACGTGATGTCGTCACCCTGGCCGACGTCGCCGTAGAACTCTTTCAATTGCCGGTAGAGGGCTCGACACAGGCGGCTCGGGGGCAGGTCCACCGAATCCTTCAACGACCGGATCAGCCGGTCTTCTCCATACTCTTCGTCGTTCTTGTTTCTCGATTCCGTCGCCCCGTCGGTGTAACACATCAGGGTCTCGTCGGTGAGGCACAACCGCCCCTCGGTCATCGGATAGTCTTCAAACACGCCCAGGATGGGTCCGCCACTTTCCAGCAAACGGTAACTGCCGTCGGGTTTCATCAATACGGGCGGGTTGTGGCCGGCGTTGCAGTAGGTCACTTCACCTGTCTCGGTATCCAACACTCCGATAAACGCCGTCACAAAGTCCCTGCGTCTGACGGTCTCCAGCAGAATTTCGTTGGCCCGTCTCACAATCTGTCCGGCGCTGACCACGTGGGGCGCCAGGGTGTGGAGTGTTGCGCGGAAGCTGGACATGATCAACGACGCCGGTACGCCCTTGCCCGCCACGTCGGCAATTGCAAATCCGAGGAGCGAGTCCCCGACCGGGTAAAAATCGTAGTAGTCGCCGCTCACTTCAAGTGACGGGTGATTCACCCCCGCGATCCGGAAATGCCCAGCGGCTCTCGATTTTTTGGGCGAAAAAAAAGTCTGAACGGTGCGGGCAACCCGGAGTTCTTTTTCCATTTCCTGTTTTTCGCGCCGCTCCTCGTACAGGTGCGCGCGTTCGATGGCGGCTCCCGCCAGCCCGGCAAACGCCTCGAGAAGTTGCAGGTCGCGATCGCGATACGCCCTCAGGCGGTTGCTCTCAAGGTTGAACGCGCCGATGACGCTGCCGCGGCTGAGCATCGGAGCGACCATTTCGGACTTCGTGGTTTTGCGGACATTAATATATCGGTCGCTCCGGGAGACATCATCCACGATGACACCTTTCCCGCTTTTCACGACCAGGCTGACGATACCCTCGTCCTTTTTCTGTTCGATGTTTTCACGCGACCCCCGCGGGTATCCCTGGTGCAATCTGCTGACCATCAATCCCTTTTTCCGGTCCAGCACAAACACGGAAACGCCGTCGAACGGAATCAGCTTCTTGAGGTTTTTGACAATCCGTTCGAGTACACCCTCCAGCGACAGGGATTTGCCCATGTCGGCATTGACCTGGGCGAGGAGCGAATACTCCAGTTTCAGGCGTTCCGCGCGCTCGAACAATCTGGCGTTGGCAACGGCGACGGCGATGTGCTCCCCGAGTGTGATGATCAGGGAGAGGTCTTCTTCTGTGAACGGTTTTCGGGCTCTGTGGTTGATCGCCTGCAGGACACCGATCAACTTGCCGCGGCGGAGCAGCGGAATCGCCAGGATGGTTTTGGGCTTCAGCCCCATTTTTTCTTCGAGCGCCAGCGATATGCCCTGGTTCGCGTTGGCGTCATTGATGACCAGAGGTTGCCGATGCTCGGCGACCCAGCCCATGACCCCCTCACCGATCGGGATCTTGAGTCCGCGAACATCCCTGTCCCGCCGGCCGCGC
>CAYUDF010000871.1:0-1807 GCA_964443465.1 uncultured bacterium | reverse complement strand
ACGTGCGCAACTGACTTCGCCGTGCCGCCGCTGAGAGCGATTCCGATTGTCTGACGGGCCATGATGAATATCCCCTTTCACTAACCCAACCCAGATGCTATACGTTTCGACCGCATTTGATAAAGAAAAAGATTGTACTTCTGAAACTGGGCGGGTTAACCGAGGAGATTGAGGATATCGCGGGCTTCGTCGACCCTGGTGCGTGCTTCTTCGAGGAAATCGGCCGCGGCGTCTCCATCCAGACCGATTCCGTTGAAGGTATCCGGTTCGAGTGAGACTGTCCGGTTGTCGCCCGGCGAGCCGATCTGCAGAATACGGGCCGCCCTGTCCGCCAGGTGGACAGCGTCCCTGATGTCGAATTCGTTGTCCGGATCCAAGTCGCCGTGGTGGGTTTTTATTACGCCGGTGAGTATATCCGGGAATCCCCACATCGTCGCCAGGCACGATCCGAAGTACTGGTGATCGGCGTTAAATGTCGCCGTTTCCGCTTCGTGGAGATACAGACCTTTGGACCTGGCATAACCGATCGCTTCGCCGTATTCGCTGCGGAGCGTGAGATTCATGACAAACTTGCCGATATCGTGCAGGACACCCGCGGTAAAAGCGGTGTCGGGATCCCGCAGTCCGGTGCGACAGGCGATCAATTGGGCGATCACCCCCGTGGCTACCGAGTGTTGCCACAGGTCGTCCAGGTTCAGCTCCGGTTTTGAGCCATCGTCGGGGATACACGCCGAAACCACCGACACACAAATGGACAGGTTTTTCACCGTGTCAAAACCGAGCATCGTCACAGCCTGGCGGGCACTCGTGACCTCGGTTCTCAGCCCATAGTACGGAGAGTTGACCAGTCTTATAATCTTGGCCGTGAGTGCCTGGTCCATGGCAATAACCTTTTCCAGATCCGAAGCAGAACTGTCCGGGTCGTCGACGAGTTGCCAGATACGCAGCAGCGTATTTGGAATCGTCGGCAGGTCGCTCAAACGCGCTATTGCGAGTTCGAACTTTTCCTTTCTGGACGTTTTTGCTCCGTCGGTCTTAGTAGCAGGCATAAACCACTATCCCCAGGTCATTACCCGGACCAGCACACCCAATTAGTTGAACAATTCCATTTCTTCACGAACCCTCTGCTGGGCCGTGTTCAGTATTAATTCCATCTTTTCGGGACCAATCCCCAGGGCGACGGCGGACGGATCCTCCATCATATCCAGCTCTTCCTGTTTGACGAATCCGAATCCCAGCTTCTTGCAGATTTTGTTGGCGACATCGATGTAGCGCACCCAGCTGTCAATGGGATCACCCGATTCGTCCAGGTTGTGGTGGTTGAGAATGGCGTTTTCAAAACGTTCGGACAATTTCCATTTCTTGATAATCATCCCACCGACTTCTACGTGTGTGAACCCAAGTTCTTCCTGTTCGGCGTCAACGAACGTTCTTCCTTCGTTGTAAACCGCTTCGACGATTCGATCAAATTCATTGGGCAGTTTCTGCAGTATCACCAGTTTTCCGATATCATGAAGGAGCCCCCATAAAAATGCCTCGTCGGCCAGTTTGATATCCACGCGTTCGGCGACAATACGTCCCGCGACCGCCGCCGCAACAGAATGCTCCCACAGAAGCTTATCCTTCAGACCCAGCACCTTGCCACGTTTCAGATACAAATTGCGTGTCGCGCTGGCAACAGCGAGACTCCGGATATTGTTGAATCCGAGCATCACGATGGCGTCAGTGATCGTTGTGATCTGGCGGCTGCGCGCGTACAACGCCGAGTTGGCGACCTTCAGTATCCGGCTGGCCAGCGCCTGGTCAT
>CAYUDF010000870.1:0-1814 GCA_964443465.1 uncultured bacterium | reverse complement strand
GCAGGTCGGCATCGTCCATGTTGCCAACGATCGGCTCGGCGCCCTTGTCGACGAGTGGTTGCAGGCGGTCGGCGCTGCGCCCCACAACACGCACGGTAGCCCCGGTATCCAGAAGTATATCGGCCGCGATACGGCCAGTATTGCCGGTTGCACCTGTAATTGCATACGTTTTAGACATTTATTACTCCTTGCGCCGGCGTGATGGGACCGGGGCTGCCAGGGTTATTTTTTGATCAGGTTGACGATTTCGGCGTCCGCCGGAAAATGGCCCAGGTCCAGCTTGGAAAAGATCTTTGTACCGTCGACGGTGATTTCAAACGCCCCACCGCTGGATTTGATCAACTCCACTTCAACTCCGGAAAATTCGTTTTCGAGTTCGGCCTTCAAACTGAGGGCCTGCGGCGTGTAGTCTCAGGGTATACAGTATTCAATCGAGACGTGCATGATTACTCCTTATGCATCTGAATGCCGTTGTCACATATACGAGGGCCATACAGTATAAATGTATTCCAGCCAATGATACAACCCGCTTCATCCGCCCCGGCGGTAGTTGACAGCGATTGTGCCGTCCTCTATCGTGAGGCGACAACAGTAACCGGACACCCAATCGTTCACTTTTTACCCTTCCGATCCGAGATATAATGAGTCTTCTGGCCGCCATACTCCTTGTCCTGGCTGGATTTATCGTCCTGGCTGGTGGTGGGGAACTGCTCGTCCGCGGGGCGATCAAGGTCTCCAAACGGCTGAGGGTATCGCCGATGGTGATCGGGCTGACCATCGTCGCGCTGGCGACCTCGCTGCCCGAACTGGCTGTGAGCATGATGGCCGCGCTGCGAGGCAGCCCCGACGTCGCCATGGGGAACGTCGTCGGGTCGAACATGTTTAATATTGCCGTGATCCTCGGAATCACCGCTCTCCTGTTTCCGCCACTGGTATTTCGATCGACCAAGCTGCGGTTTGATGTCGCGGCCATGATCTCCTCGTCGGTGTTACTGGTCGTACTGGGCTGGACCGGCACGATTGCACGCCTGGAAGGGCTCGTCCTGCTGGTTGGGTTGGTGGCCTATCTGTGGATACGCGTCCGCAATACGCGGAGCGGGGACGACATGGAGGAGTTTGACGATTCGATCGCCCAGACCAACCTTGGACTCCACACGCCCAAACAGGAGCACATCTGGTTGTCTTTTGTTCTGATTTTTGTGGGCGCGGGATTGTTGACGGGTGGCGCCGAATTACTCGTTCGCGGCGCGACCGCCATTGCCCTATACGCGGGCGTGAGCGAGCGGTTGATCGCCATTACGCTGGTATCCGCCGGCACCGGTCTGCCGGAACTAACAACCGCCATCATTGCCGGGGCTCGTAAACACCCGTCGGTGGCCATCGGCAACGTGATTGGTTCGAACATCTTTAATGTTCTGGGTATCCTCGGAACGGTGGCTCTGGTGCGCAAGGTCCCGGCTTCGCCGCAGATCATCCAGGTGGACGCGCTGTGGATGCTCGGGTTTTCGGCACTACTCCTGGTGCCATTGTTCAAACCGTCTCGACGACTGACACGGTTCGAAGGGATTGTGTTGCTGGCGGCATATGGTTTTTATATCTATACTATTTTTGTCTATGCTGGAGATATCTGATTCATGGCGGATTTAACCGACATTTCCCTGGTGGTGAACCCAAACGCGCGGGAAAGCAGCCCCACGTGCTCGGCAACTTCGGAATTTAACGACGTCGAGGCCCGGCGCGCGCGCGTATTCCACCGCAGCGTACCGGGTTACGAACCCACCCCCCTGGTGGCCCTCGATGCGTTGGCGGCCGAA
>CAYUDF010000869.1:0-1817 GCA_964443465.1 uncultured bacterium | reverse complement strand
GAGATGACGGACGCGGCGCCATCCAGTATTTGCGCCGGTTCGTGGCGCTTGTCCCGGTGACGCTTCAGGTAGGACATATCGGCGTGTTTGCCCGCTTCCAGCCAGCGGTCAAAAGTTTCGTTGGCAACCAGATGCGGTGTCGCGGCCGAGATGCCCACCACCGAGAATCCGGTTTCCAGAGCAGCGGTTTTGACCCGTTCTTCTCGACTCGGTTTCGACATCGATTTTTGCCGCCGGATCAGATTTTTTGTTTCTTCAGCTCGTCGTCTCCGGGCTCTTCCGATTCCTTGAGCTGGATATGGAATTTACGCAAGCGCTGGTCGACAAGATCATGAAGAGAGTCTTTTACGAACATACCGTTTTTACGGCGTTTTCCCGCTTTCATACCGGCGAGAATCCCGATTCCTTCGTCGATGGTGCGAACGGTATAAATGTGGAACTTCCCGGCCTTGATATCGGCGACAACGTCCTGGCGCAGCATCACGTCGACCTTGTTCAGCGCCGGTATCATCACACCCTGCTTGCCAGTCAGCCCCTTGAACTTGCACACATCGTAAAAACCCTCAATTTTCTCGTTTACTCCCCCGATCGGCTGAATCTCGCCCTTCTGATTCACCGATCCCGTCACCGCCAGATCCTGGCGCAGCGGCACGTTGGACAGGCTGGAAAGCAACGCGTACAATTCCGTCGACGACGCGCTATCCCCGTCGATACCCGAGTAGGATTGTTCGAAGCAGATGCTGGCGTTCATCGTAACCGGTTTGTCCTGTGCGTACATCCGGCGAATATAACCGTCAAGAATCAGAACACCCTTGTTGTAGGATCGGCCGCTCAGGTCGGCTTCACGCTCGACGTTTATCACTCCCGAACGCCCCACACCGGTTTCCACCGTGATACGGCTGGGTTTTCCGAATGCATGGTCGCCGATATCGTAAACTGAAAGCCCGTTTACCTGTCCGACTTTCAATCCATCTATATCCATCAGGATTGTCCCGTCGGTAATCATCTCCTGGACCTTTTCTTCGTAGAGGCTGACCCTTCTTTTGCGCTCGTCCACCGCGCGTACCACGTGGCTGTCCCGCACCAGCTTCGAGTTGTTTTTTTCAGCCCAATAACTGGACTCCCTGATGACGTCCCCGATATCGCTGAACCGCGTGGACAGTTTGTCCTTTCGACCCGCCATGCACACACTTTCCTCAATGACGGTAGCCACGCCCGACTTGTGAAAGGGCCGCAGCCCTTCGGCGTCGCAAAGATTCTTTACGAACCGGCTGTACTTGGTGATGTTGGACTTCCGGTTCGGCATGACGCGATCAAACTCCGCTTTGACCTTGAATATTTTGCCAAAGTCCTCGTCATACTCGTACAGCATCTGGTAGGAATACGCGTCACCGATCAGCACAACCTTGACATCGAGATCGATCGGTTCCGGTTTAATCGCGGGTGTCGGCACCAAAAGGATCGAGTCGAATCCGCGAATGACCATCTTTTTATGTTTGAGGGTTCTTTTTAACGTAGACCAGACGAGGGGTTCTTCGAGGACATCCGTCAGGTTCAGAACCAGGTATCCCCCGTTTGCCTGCAGCATCGATCCCGCCCGTATTGATGTGAATTCGCCCCCGGGTTCGCCTTCGCTGTCCGCCGCCCGTTCTATGCTCCCGAACAGGTTTACGTAACTGGGTGCGGTTTCTATGATTACAGGAGCTTTTGATCTCTTCGAGTTGTCGACGAGCAGATTAACCTCAAAAGGGAGAAACCCGTCGCCCGGTGTCTCTTTTTTGTTGTCATCGGATTCCCGGGGCCGAAACGCGTCCAGG
>CAYUDF010000868.1:0-1817 GCA_964443465.1 uncultured bacterium | reverse complement strand
GCGGGAACGCACCGGAACCTGGCTTTCCAGCTCTTCGGGACGGATCTTGCCGGCCCGACGAACGACGACTGCGCCGACGCGATCCTGTTCGCCAGCGGCGCGCAGACGGACCGGCATCTGGGCATTCCCGGGGAGGACCTCAAGGGCAGCCACCCGGCCACTGAATTTGTCGCCTGGTACAACGGACACCCCGATTTCAGCGACAAGAAATTTGACCTGTCGCACCAGACGGCGATTGTTATCGGCGTTGGTAATGTCGCCGTGGATGTGGCGCGCATACTCGCCAAAACAAAAGACGAACTGAAAGACTCCGACATCGCCCAGCACGCGCTGGACGCGCTGGAGGCCAGCAAGATCAGGGACGTCCACCTCGTCGGCCGGCGCGGACCGGCACAGGCCGCGTTTACACCACAAGAACTGAAGGAACTGGGTGAACTGGAGGATTGCGACCTGGTGATCGACAGGTCGGTGCTCGATCTCAACCCGGAGAGCCTGGAGGAACTGGACGAGCCCAAAAACAGAAACGCGCGCAAGATCGTCGACATGCTGACCAAGTTGGCCGATCGTCCCCCGGGTGAAGAAGAGAAAACGCGGCGGCTGTTTTTGCATTTTCTGAAGAGCCCGACGCAGATCGCCGGAGAGGGCAAGATGGCCCGGGCCGTCCTGGAAACAAACAAGCTGACCGGCGATCCGGGCGAGCAGAAGTCAACGGGCACTGGGGCGACGGAGACCGTGGAGTGCGGACTGTTGTTCAGGAGCGTGGGCTACCGGGGAACGGCTATTCCCGGCGTGCCGTTTCACGAAGCGTGGGGAATTATCGAAAACGAAGAAGGCCGGATCACCGACGACGGCAAACCGGTCCCCGGTTTGTACGCGGCCGGCTGGATCAAACGCGGTCCATCCGGGATTATCGGCACCAACAAGCCGTGCAGTATCGAAACGGTTAAGAATCTGCTGGCCGATCTGCCATCGCTGGAGCCCTGCTCCGAGAGGGACGTCCAGCAGCTACTGGATGATCTGGCAGGGAAAGGCGTTAAGGTAGTCGATTACGCAGCGTGGCGGAAAATCGACGCGGCGGAAATCGCGAGGGGTCAGGCCAAAGGCAAACCGCGCGAGAAATTTGTTACCGTGGACGACATGCTGAAAGCCGCCGATCTGTAATCCGAAAAATGTTCGTAAATTGTTGAAAAAGGCCGGATATTACATCCGGCCTTTTTCGTTGGGACCGGGGTTGTTAATTGGTTCCGCCGCGAACTCGGGGAAAAAAGCGATGGCTGCGTCGAGCTCTTTCAACGCCTCATCTTTGTCAGCGCGCAGTGCGTAGCTGGTCGTAGCCCTGTTGACACGAACAAATCCGATCAGCTGGTCTACGGTCAAAAGAAAGCCGTCCTTTGCGGGTCCGGTCGACTCTCCGGAATTTGAATATAGCGGAAGGTTTCCACAACACGGATCGACGTCGAAACGTTCGTTTTTATCGCCGAAGCGCAGTCCGATATGCCGTCCGTACAAGATTGCGGAAACAGGTACACTCAGAGGTTCGGCGATCGTCATGTTTACCAGTGCGGCGCCCAGGCAGGAAGCGGTGTGGTCGTTGAGCACACTGGTGAGGCTGAAATCACAATCTGATCTGCGGGAACTGTAATCGATCTTGAGATCCCGGGTGACGACACGTTCCAGAAGGGATGCGGTTGACTGCGCCGTGCGGCAGTAGTACAACTGAGTTCTTGCCGACGATACTGCGGTTCTCAAAACCGATTTGGCCCGCATGATATCGGCGAATGGATGCAGTCCGCCGTCCAGGTTAAACAGCGCTTCTG
>CAYUDF010000867.1:0-1818 GCA_964443465.1 uncultured bacterium | reverse complement strand
TGTCCTTCAGAGGAGTGGATCCTCTCAGGTTGTTTGGCGCTGGTGAAAAACTCCTCATGCTGGTGGAGAAAGAATATCCAGGTGTGGTGGTTGTGCGGGGTGAAGACATCATCCTGACGGGAACGGACAAGGTAAACGATCGCCTGACGGGATTTTTTGCAGAGCTGATCGAAATCGCCAGAAACGGCCGAACCATCGGCGAACAGGACGTTTATTACCTGCTCGGCAAGAAAAACAACAAGAAGGATCGTCCGGCGAGCAGTGAATACGAGAAACTGGAAAAAGAGATTCTGGTTTCGACCCAAAAGGGCAAGCAGGTCAAGGCGCGGACGCCCGGACAAAAGAAGTACGTCGACGCGATCCAAGTGTATGATATCACATTCGGGATCGGACCGGCGGGTACGGGCAAGACCTACCTGGCGGTAGCGTGCGCGGTAGCTGCGTTGAAAGCGCGCCAGATCGACCGGATATTTCTTGTCCGGCCGGTGGTTGAAGCGGGGGAGAGCCTGGGATTTCTCCCGGGGGATTTCCAGGCGAAACTGGACCCGTACGTTCGTCCGGTACTCGATGCGGTGTACGACATGATGGGGCAGGACCGGACGACAAAGCTGATAGAAAACGGCACGATCGAGATCGCACCCCTGGCGTACATGCGGGGCCGGACCTTGAACGATGCGTACGTGATACTGGATGAGGCGCAGAATACGACAGAACTTCAGATGAAGATGTTCCTGACGCGCCTGGGAAACAACGCCAAGGCGATTATCAACGGTGACGTCACCCAGATCGACCTGGAACCGCCGTCGCGGTCGGGGCTGCTGGCGGCCGAGCGAATACTGAAGGACGTGGAGGAAATACGGTTTGTCTATCTGGGACGTGACGATATCGTAAGGCACAAACTGGTTCGCCGGATATTGAGTGCTTTTGACGGCGATCCACCGGACGATAAGACGGAGTGATCCGACATGGACCTGAACCCTTTTTCCAGATTTTTTCGAAGGAAGAAAGCGGTCTCCCGCAACGAGCGCGCCGGCAAGTATTCCAGCAAAGCCGTCCTGCGAAATGACTATTCCCAGGGCCTGGTGCCACGCCTGGTTCTGGTGTTGATTTTTACCGCCGCTGCCGTCGTGCTGCTGCCGCCAACTCAGCGCAGCAAGGAAACCGACTTCAGGGCCGGTGACATCGCGGACAAGGATATTATTTCTCCGTTCAATTTTGAAGTTCCCCTGTCCGCGGAAGAATTGAAAATCAAGCGCGCCGGCGCCTCTCTCGCCGTTCCCCCTGTGTTCATCCGCGACCGCACCGTTGAGCAGGAGCTGGCGAGGGATCTGGTTGCCCTGCTGGACACCGTGACGACATTAACCATGGTTGACACGCTCACACTCGATCAGAAAGTCGAGATGGTGGGTATCTGGCTGCCCGGCCTGTCGCGGAACACGCTCAAGGTGGCGATCTCCCCCGGCACTTTCAAGACGCTGAACAAGGCGGCGAAAGAATATCAGCGATCGATTTTTACAAGCGGTCTGATCGACAACTCTTCCTTGATCCGCCGGAATAACTACCGGGAAATTACTGTTGTAGAGGGTACAAAAGAACAGATGCGGCGGGTCGCCGATATCCTCGACCAGGGACGTCTCGACCAGGTAATCCGGGAAGAGGCTGTTGCCAGATTCGGAAAAGACCGCGACAAGGCCCAGGTGTTTTTTGAGCTTATTCGCGGTCACGCGCTGCCCAACCTCACGTTTAATGTCGAAGAGACCACGAGCCGGCGCGAAGCCGCCATCGCAAAGGTTCAGGATTACTTCATCGTATCCAAAA
>CAYUDF010000866.1:0-1821 GCA_964443465.1 uncultured bacterium | reverse complement strand
AGCGCGGGAATCAGCTCAATCGCGCCACCAAACGGCTTGAAAAACTCTCCGCCCGATCCGGCAACCCGGTAAGGGCCGGAGCCGACGGGCCATGACGAATCAACGGGTGGTTTGGTCACGGAAAAGGCGAGGTCCGACAACATCCGTGGCACATCCTTGAATGACCGGTTGAAGCAGACGTGTAAAATCCGGTCTCCTTCAACCACTGTCGAATCAATACCCGCCCCCCGCGTCACCGGCCGCACCGCGGTATCAAGCCACGACTCCGCGACATCGCGGGCGGTCACGGTGGTGCCGTCCCAAAATCTCGCGTCTTTGCGCAGTTCAAATACCCAACGCCGTCCACGGTCTTCCTTTTTCCACGCTGTCGCCAGGCCGGGGCGAACCTCGCCAAAACAATCGATATTGATTAACGGCTCGTACAGGTGTCGATAGAGCAACAGTTCTCCGGCGTTTCGGGCCCACGGAGCACGCCGGGGTTCGACCGTGTGGGACAACGCAACCGTGATCTGATCGGAGACTCTAACGGGGCCCGGCCACACCTCGCAGGCTTCGGGAATCATATCCACCGGCATCCTGACGGATGGCCCGCCGCAGGCGGCCACCACGGCAATACCCGTGAAACACAGAAGAAACCGTATTTTTGAAATTAGATTCATTTACTGGAACAATCCTCTGTTTGCTTATTTAAAGAAATAACAAGAGGATAAACCGTGTCAACGTTATTCAGGCTCAACCCCGGACAACATCCGGGTTCTCGATGTGATATACTGACTCCTGCAAACCCCCGCGCAGGACCAAGACTGTGAAAGCCCCCATTAATTCCCGTCGGGAGAGGAGAAATCATGAATCGGCTATACGTTGTGATCCCCATTCTGTTTCTGATAACCCTCGGGTGCAGCCCCGCAGGCCAATCGGACAGTGAAACCGAAGCCTCCCCCCTGGCCGGTCTTTCGGCCGAAACCGAACTGCTGGAGGAAGCAACCTGCCCGAAACCCGGAAACAGAGGCAGGTTCTATCCCCTGGCTATCGGCAATATCTGGCACTATTCCAGGGTGCTCAGCCTTGATGGCGAAACGGTGGCAACTGCATGGATCGAACGGGAACTCACCGGTTACGAAGAACTGTTTGATCGGACGTACATCGTAGAGGAAATCCGGTACACTGAATCGGCTTTCGGTGAAACCCGTGTTTTCACCAACTGGGTGCGATATCGCCAGGATCGCTCCGGGTTGTACGAAGCCGACGTCGCAATTACACAACCGCCCGCCGCCGCCGATAACAGACCCGCTCCCAAAGGCGATGGGGCTGATATCACACTGGCATCCGGCCAATCGTACGTCGACCAGCTGTTATCGAAGGTCGCCCCCGGCGACCACCTCGCCGCCTACAAAGCGGCATTGATACGTAATCTCGAGCTCCACCAGATGATTCGGGATATGACAAGTTCTGCTACTTTCACGGCTGCAGCCGCTTCGCCGCCGGGCGGGCCCAAAACAGATGAAATCATGCGACTTCGTTATCCGCTCCACCCCGACCTGGCGTACTGGGAGCCGGAAAAGGACGAGAGCCTCGAGGAGGAGTTGTTCCTCGGTGAACCGGTCGCCCCGGAGGATCGACATGGTACGGCCTGCGCCGGCGTGCTCGGTGCGATCGCCAACAACGGCGTCGGAATCGCCGGTGTCGCACCCGGGGCACTTTTACTGCCGTTGCACCGCGGTATCGACGACCTGGCGTTGGTGGCGGCCATCGACACCGCCGTCGAGCACGGCGCGGATCTACTGGTCATCCCCTGGGGCTGGACCGGCGCTGCGCCCGAAG
>CAYUDF010000865.1:0-1823 GCA_964443465.1 uncultured bacterium | reverse complement strand
CTGTCCGCAATCATCGCCCTCAGCGCGCTGGAGCATGGTTTTTACGCCAAACAGTCAGAAATTCACGGCATGGCGCAGCGCGGAGGCGCCGTCCACGCGAACTTACGCATTTCAGACGAGAGGATTCCGAGTGCGCTGGTTCCACGTGCCGCGGCGTCGATGATTCTCAGCCTGGAACCCCTGGAAAGTCTGAGGTATCTGGAATACCTGTCCCGCGATGGCATCCTGATTTGTTCAACCGATCCGGTTGCCAACATTCCGGACTATCCACCGTTGGATGATCTGCTTAAAAAAATCGCTTCCCTGCCAAACGCTGTTATGGTAGAAGGAGCCCGGCTGGCCAAAAAAGCGGGCGCCCCGAGGTCATCAAACATGGTACTGGCCGGAGCGGCGTCTCACGTGCTGCCTTTTGACGCGTCCCTGATGGAAAACAGTATTCGGAATATGTTCAACCGAAAAGGCGAGCGAATGGTGGAAGTGAACCTGAAAGCGTTCAGGTCGGGTCAGCATGCATATAACGACCAGGCGGCCCCGACGAAATAGGCGACGATGGACAAGAAATCGCTCGAGCGAATAAAAAACATTTTCGAAAACGCACGGCTGGACGGCCGCACAGCTCTGTACGAAACGGAAGGTCTCGACATCCTGGACGAGCTCGGATTCAGGGTCCCGGCACGTGTTTTTGTGACCGATTCCGAAACGGTTGATTCGATCAATCTCTCCCGGTTCGAAGGCGACCGGGTTGTCGTCAAGATCGTTTCAGATACAATTCTTCACAAAACCGACGTGGGCGGCGTTAAGATAGTCCCCAAAAACCACAACGCCATACGCGGCGCTTTTTCACAGATCCGTTCAGAAGCAGCAGAAAAAGCCGGCGACAAGGCGATAAACGGATTTTCAGTAAACCAGTTCGTACCTTATAACAATTCGCTCGGCGGTGAACTGCTGCTTGGACTCCGCTGGACGAACGACTTCGGTCCCGTTATCGCCTTCGGGGCCGGTGGAATCCACGCCGAAACGCTGGCACGGCACTTCAAGACCGGCCGGGAAATAGCGTTGTATTCCCCGCTGCATCCTCCTGCCGACGGCGTTGGTTCGGCGCTCACAAAAGCCGCTGTTACTCAGATCATTTCCTGGAGTTTCAGGGGACAGCCCGCCAGGGTTCCTCTCGACCGCCTTGTCGAGGCCTGCAAAGGGCTGTCTGAACTCGCCTTTGATCTGACCCCGTCACAGTTCACGGACTTTGAGATCAATCCCCTTGTTGTTTCAGACGGCGAGGTTTGGGCGCTTGACGCTCTCGTGAAACTCGGGACGGGGGAAACACCGGAAGTTTCCGATCGGCCGGTTTCCAAGATCCGGTCCCTGCTGGAACCGGTCAGCATGGCGATAGTGGGGGTATCCGGAAAATCCATGAATCCGGGGCGAATTATTCTGCAGAACACCATCCGGGAAGGATTCGACAGGGACAAAATATATCTTGTAAAACCCGGCGCCGAACAGATAGACGGATGCAGGTGCTTCCCGGATATCAGTGCCCTTCCAGAAAAAGTCGATCTCATGGTGCTTGCCATCGGCGCATCCGACATTCCGGGGGCAGTCGACGATATTATAGCCGGGGAAAAAGCGGAATCGGCGATTGTCATACCGGGCGGCATGGAAGAAAAAGCCGGCGGCCGTGAGTTGATGAGACAGTTGTACGAAAACATCAAGCGGTCGCGCAACACTCCGTGGAAAGGACCTGTTCTCAACGGTGGCAACAGCCTGGGCATCAAGTCCCTTCCGGGCCGTTACGACACCATTTTTATCCCGCCACACAAGCTGGG
>CAYUDF010000864.1:0-1823 GCA_964443465.1 uncultured bacterium | reverse complement strand
TCAGACGAGTGGATATACTTGTAGGGCCAGGTGTAGATCACCGTTCGAACGCGATTGAACCGGTTCCCCCAGACGGGATGAAACAGGTCCTTGGCGCGCGTATAGTAATTTTCGCAAATCACGGGGTGATTGCCGGGGCAGTTGGGAAAAACTTCGATATATTTCCGGCCCGTCTTTTCGGGAAGCTGGGACAGCACGAGCCTCGGGATATCACTCGAGGATACGGTGGTTTCATCCCGACGTCCTTCGACCTGTTCCGGGTTCTTGATGGCCAGTGGTACGCCAACAACTTCCTGGTACACGTCCTTTGAGTGAGTCACCAGGAGGTGCTCCCCGAAAAACTCGCCGTGATCGGACGTCAACACAATCACCGTGTTGTCGTAGACTCCCAGCGCACGAAGATAATCCCCGAAACGGCCGATCTGCTCATCGAGGTTGGCAATTGCCGTGTCGTATTGATCGATCACCTTCTGCGCCAGTTCCATCGGGACGGGATTGGTGCCCGGCATTACCGTTTCGTACAACAGTTCAAGCAGCTGCCCGCGGTCCTGCACGGCTGGATTGGGCAGAAAACCGGGGCGAGGTTTGGTGTTATACACTTTGTGGGTATCCATGTAGTTGACAAACAGGAAAAACGGCTTTCCCGCTCCAGCGACCGAATCCAGCCACGTGAACACACGCAGGTTCAGATCCTCGGCCAGTGTTCGTTCGACGTGGTAGGTTTGAAAACCCTGGTCGAGCTGCCAACGCGGCGCGAGCATGGCGTCGTTGGCCACAAACGCTCCCGTTGAATACCCCTCCTGCAACAGCGCCTCGGCCAGCGTCGTGTGACTGAGGTGAAGTGGGTTGATGTTGTGGAGGCGGTCGGTGGTGTTCAGGGTGTGGGCACCGTGTTCAAACGGATCCTTACCGGTAAAAAGGGAGGCGTGGGACGGAATGGTCCACGGTGACGACGCCACCGACCGGGGATAAAACACGGCGGAGCGGGCGAATGCGTCCATATGAGGCGATGTCGGGCGCTCATAGCCGTAACACCCCAGGTGGTCCCCCCTCACGGTGTCCATGGTGATGATCACCACGTTGGGCGGGACCTCCGGTGTGTTATCCCGGCTGCACGCAACCAGTCCGCCGATCATCACGATCAACAGCGGCGCACCAATTTTCCGCAGGAGACTAGTCACCCGCCTTGTCCTCAGCAGCCTTTTTCAGTTTGTCGTTGGCGTAAATCGCTACTTCGACGCGCCGGTTCAACGCACGCCCTTCAGCCGATTCATTGCCCGCGATCGGTTGCGCTTCTCCGTACCCCATGATCGTGAACCGCGTTTCCATCACTTGATGCCCGGCAAGGTAGTTGGCCACCGACTGGGACCGGGACCGCGACAGATTCAGGTTGTGCTCTTCGGAACCGGTGGCGTCGGTGTGGCCCTCGAGCAGGATTTCCGTATCGTCATACTTGTTGAGAATCACGGCCAGGCTGGCGAGGTTTTCCTCACTGGCCGGTTTAAGGGCCGCTTTGTCTACGTCAAACAGCAGACCCGAATCAAACGTGATCTTGATCCCTTCCCCGATACGTTCGACCCTGGCGCCTTCCAGGTCGCGCTGAATTTCCTCGGCCTGTTTGTCCATGTAGTTACCGATATAGGCACCGGCCGCTCCACCGACAGCGGCGCCGATGATCGCGCCCGCGGCCGTATTCCCGGACTGGTGACCGATAACGCCACCGACCACTCCACCGACCGCCGCACCCGTCGCCGCGCCTTTGGTCGTCCTGCTCATGGACGAACAGCTCAACGTACCAAAAACGAGAACTATAACCAGTGACA
>CAYUDF010000863.1:0-1824 GCA_964443465.1 uncultured bacterium | reverse complement strand
ACGCGCGGGCGAAGCGCGTTCCACAGTGCAATGTCTTTGATCAGGTTCATTCGTCGAAATGGCTGCCGCGCAACAGACCGTTACCCGCCCACCACAACAGGGTGAACCCGGCGGGCAGCGCGGCGAATCCCTGCTTAACTACTCGTTGGATGCCAAAAATTGCCAGCACAACAAACAACGCCGTTCGCGCGTCCAGGACGCCGCCCGTTTTTTCGTAGACGGCGCGGTTGAACGACCGTCCGAAGTCGTGCAGTTCGGTGACGGCCGCGGGCCGGACGTCTTTCTGAAGTTCCTGTTCGAGGCCGAGGAGTCGGATCAGCGCGGCGGCCAGCATATCGGGCTCAACACCCGGGCCGTACTCCATCAACACGCTGCCCGTGGTTGCGTTAACTTCGGCGCGCTTGACCGGTTCGATCCGGCCCAGTGCCTCCTGGAGCTGGGCCGCTGTCTGGTCGCGGCCGAGAAGGGACGGCACACGAAACCGGGTGCGCCCCGGCAGTGCGTGGACCACCGATATGATACTGGGAGCCTTCAATAAAGGGGATTCGGACGCCCCTGCGCCCTCTTTGCGCTTTTTACGCATCCCCAGCAGCGTCGACACCACCAGGCCTGTAATGATGTGCATAGGTTATTCCTCCGCCCCGTTTTTACGGGTCCGGCCAGTGTAACTTATTACAGGATAATGCGCAAGCCACTACTCAACCGCGGATACACCTGGGTACAAACAAAAACCCACCGGCCGTGTCCCAGGGACTCGACCGGTGGGTTTACCTTTATCCTCAGGCGTTGTCGACTACTTCAGCAGCACCATTTTATTGGTTTCCTGGTAGTCACCGATTGTGATGCGGGAGAAGTACACTCCGCTTGGCGCCGCCCCACCTGCCTCGTTGCGGCCGTCCCACACAACACGGTAGTTGTCTCCCGCGTTCTGGTTCTCGTTGACGAGCATCCGTACCAGCTTGCCCTCCACGTTGTAGATGCCCAGTCTGACCAGCGAGCGCTCCTTGACCGAATACGCGATGGTTGTCGTTGGATTAAACGGGTTGGGGTAGCTCCGTCCGAGACCGTTCTCGATCTTCGGCGCAGAAGCTACTGTCAGAGGCTCACTTTCCGGACCGTTTGACCCGAAAGCCTGGTACCAGATACGCAGTTCGAACACATCCGCGCCCTCCACCTCTGTCAGCTCGAGCACGTCGGCATAGGCCGCGTCCTCGACCTGGATTTTGAGTGCGAGTGAAAACGGTTCGTCTGCGTTTATCGCGTGCTTCAAATCCTGCTTGATGTTGCCCCGATTGAGCAGAATCGTCCTGGTAAGCGAGGGGCAGCCGGTGTCCCACTCTTTGTGTACTCCGTATAGTTTATCGCCGAGGCTGTTGAAGAGTGCCTGACAGTCTTCTGCGGACGGATCAACATAGTCCGAGACGTTGCCAACGATCGGCCAGACCTCTACGCCGAAATCGTTCATACCCAGGTTTGCCACCGGAACGTGTAACTCTGCCCATTCAATTTCGTCAATGGCAGGCGCGTCTTCACCCACATCGAACTCGAGGAATACACGATCCGTCTGCGTGCCAAAGATCTGTTCGCTCCAACCGATCTGTACAGGTTCGTCCCAGCAGAAATAGCCGTCGGTCCTTTGTGGCGAAAAAGTCCCGTACCACACGGTCCGCACGAGGGGTTGTATATACGACTTCAACCTGCCAATCCGCAGCAGCGAGGGGTAGGCTCCGCCTGCCGCGAACTGATCCCGAAGCAGTTCCAATTCCTCCGGATAGTCCCCACTCTCCAACAGATCGACTTGCTCGAACGCACTTACTTCGGGGT
>CAYUDF010000862.1:0-1827 GCA_964443465.1 uncultured bacterium | reverse complement strand
GGGCGACCAGCGCCATGTCCATGATTTCCTGGATCGAGTTGCTGTAGAGCTGACACCAGCCCGTAGAGCGGCAGGCCATTACGTCGCTCTGATCTCCGAAAATGGACAACGCCTGGGCGGACAGCGACCGGGCGGCGATGTGAAACACCGCCGGAGTCAGTTCGCCGGCGATTTTGTACATGTTCGGGATCATCAGCAGCAAGCCCTGACTGGCGGTAAACGTGGTCGTCAGCGATCCGGCCTGCAAAGAGCCGTGCACGGCTCCGGCCGCCCCGCCTTCGGACTGCATTTCCACGACGTCGGGAACGCTACCCCAGATGTTTTTTACGCCGTTCGCGCTCCACGCGTCGGCAAATTCGCCCATGGGCGACGACGGGGTGATCGGGTAAATGGCGATCACCTCATTCGTTCGGTAGGCAATGTAGGCCGCAGCCTCGTTGCCCTCGAGGCTCACTTGTTTCTGTTCCATAATTTTTCCTCAACACTCCTGAAGATGGAAATACACCAAGCGTTGCTGGGTTATATAAAAAAGACGATAAGGTATAAAATGCGGGGTTTGTGCAGCTAGATCTTTGCGGCAAAAACCTTTGGGGAATTGTAACGCTATGACACGCCGAAATCAAGCCGGGTGGGCTTAACATGTGAAAAAAGTTACAATCAGCTATCTGGAGGGTAATATCCGGTCGGAATGCCGCTATTCTGACCCGTCGAGCAGCTCGTCGACGGCTTTAAGCAGCTCCTTCCGGTTGAACGGTTTCGAAAAGGTCCTCTTGGCCCCGAACCGCTTGGCCACGTCGAGGTAGTCCGCGGGGCCGATCTGGCCGCCGCCGGATATTGCGATGATTTTAATGCCGGGGTCGTCTCGCCGCAGCTCCTGGATCGTTTCCAGGCCTTCTTTTTCCGGCATCAGAATGTTGGTGATGACGAGGTCGGCGGGGTTGATTTTGTACAGGGTGATCGCTTCCTGTCCGTTGCTTGCGTCCATGACTTCGTGGCCGGCGCGTTCGAGGATCTCCCGCAACAATTCCCTTACTGCCTTGTCGTCTTCAACAACCAGAATGCGTCCCATATCGTATCTCCGCGTTTAGGAATCCGTATTCAGCGCGCGACGAATCGCCGCTCCTATTTTGTTACCCACTAATGGTTTCATAAGAAAGCAACTGATGTTCAGCTCCTCAAGCACTTCCGGCGTTACGTTCTCGCTGTAACCGGTAATAATGATCACCGGCAGGTCCGGCCGGATTTTTCGGATTTCACGGGTCAACTCCAGCCCCGTCCTTCGTGGCATCGTCTGGTCTGTTACCACAATGTCAAAAGCCATCGGCTGTGCTTTCAGGACTTCCAGCGCTTCATCACCGTGAGACGCCGTGGTCACCCGGTACCCCAATTTTTCCAGCATGTGTTTGCCGAGGTTGAGAATATCCTGTTCGTCATCAACAAACAGCACATATTCATTCCCGGTAACTTCGACTTCTTCCGGAATTTCTACGGGCAGCGGCTCGGAAGGCACCGTCGGAAAATAAACCGTCACCGTCGTTCCTTCATCCGGCACGCTGTCGACGGTTATCACCCCGTTGTGGCTTGCGACGATGCCGTGTACAACCGAAAGGCCGAGTCCAGTGCCTTCGCCAACCGCCCTTGTCGTAAAAAACGGTTCGAACATCCGTTCTTTTGTCTGCTCATCCATACCAGGTCCGGTGTCGCTTACCGACAACCTGGCATAAGACCCGGCGGAAAACTCGGCGTTTGTGCTCGCCATTGTTTCGTCCACGTCAAACGGCTGCAACTCCACGCGTATCATTCCACCGGTGTCTCGCATGGAATGCG
>CAYUDF010000861.1:0-1827 GCA_964443465.1 uncultured bacterium | reverse complement strand
CTTCGGTCAGGAAAGTCGGAAGAAAAAAGGCGAATGCCGCAACCGCGAAAGATCGGGCGATCAGTACGCTGACAAGCGGCAGCATCACGGGGCGCATGCGGGCCAGTGCAATTCGCCAGTTCCGTCGGGTCCCGTCTCCGTGGGCCGACGTGGTCACTGTTACGTGTCTCAGCCGGAAAAACAATACCGCCGAGGTAAATATTCCGGCGACCATCAACACCGGGGTTCCTTTCATCGTCAGTACAGCGATTGCAGTGACGATGACGATCGGCCCTAACGTCCTCCCAAGCTCACCGCCAACCATCCAGAATCCCATCGCGCGCCCCAGGCTTTTTCCCGCCATACGGCCGGACACAACCGGCGCGACAGCATGGAGCGCGGCCGAACTCACACCGGCGATCGTAAGCAGGGCTGCGATCGCCCAGTAGCTCGGCGCGATCCCGAGCAGGCTCATGGCGATGGCCGATACCGCGGGTGCCAGTAAAACGGCCAGCCACAATCCGGAACGGTCGGCGATATGGCCGAACAGGGGTTGTAACAATGACGGCGCCTGCATAAAAACGGACAACAGGCCAGCCTCAGTTTTGGTCAGCGCGAATTTTTCGATCAACGCGGGTAAAATCGATGGAAGAAACGCGGTAAATGTGTCGTGGACGGCGTGCCCGGCGGCAAATGTCGCGACTTTGTCCGTTTGGAAGTTGTTTTCTCTGTCCTGGTGTGTGGCGGGCCCGACGGGGGACCCCGATTTGATCTTTGTCATCGAAACAGACTATCATAACGGGACTTGGACAGTTTACATAAAAGCCGCCGTCTCTTCAGTTCTCACCGGCGAGGTCCACTTGCGAGACCGGCCGGTGCGGGAAACCGTTGCCCAAACGCCCGTATTCTGCTATTTGTTTATGCTACTGGTGGTCACTCAATCGAAAGGATCTGAAATGAAAACACTTCGCAAGATAACCCTTCAGACGGCGGTATTTTGCGCGGTCACTATATTGACATTGTTTGTCTGCGGCGTGGTGTTTTCCCAGGATACCGACAAAAGCGAGACCCAGGCAGCGATGCGCGGTATTTTTGTAACCCTGACGACAGCATACAAATTCAGCCTCGATACTGAAGCTTTCGAAGACCCGGTCAACCACGCGCGTATTCAGGGCACGCTCCAGGCGCTCCAGGCGAACGCAATGGAACTCGAACGCCACGGTGGGGGACTGAACCCCAGCTTTGGGTACCTGCGGCGGTCACTGGCAAGAGACGCAAACGACGCCCTCGACCGGTTCAACCAGGGCCAGTTCATGGGATCGAGATTTGTGATCAGCAAAATTACCGAAAACTGCGTGACGTGCCACACCAAGTTGCCCAAGGGAGAGGCGTTCAGTATCGGTGACGCGTTTCTTGAGACCATGGAGATCAAGAAACTTCCCCCGGCCGAACGATTCAACATAGAACTGGCGACCCGCCAGTTTGACGCTGCGTTGAAGACGTATGAAGAACTGTTTGAAGATCCCGATATGTCACCGGAAAATCTCGCCCTGTTGAGTGCATTTGAAGGTTACCTCAGGGTGTGTATCGGTGCGTATAACGACCCCCTGAAAGCGGTTCCCGCTCTGGAAAAATACATTTCGCGCAAAGATGTTTCCGAGGCGGAAAAAGACCTGGTACGAGGATGGATCAAGTCGTTGAAACAGACGGACCTGTCTGTGTCCGGTAGTGACGAACTGACCGTGTCGCGCGACTTGATTAAAAACGCCGAAGCAAATCGCCGGTTCCCGTCGGACCGGTCGTCTCTGGTGGACTACCTGGTCGCCACCACGCTGCTGCACCGTTATA
>CAYUDF010000860.1:0-1844 GCA_964443465.1 uncultured bacterium | reverse complement strand
ACCGTTTTGAACGAACCGGAACTGATCATACTGGACGAACCGTTTTCCGGGCTCGATCCCGTCAACACCAACCTGTTGAAGGACATTATCCTGGAGTACCACCACAAGGGACACACCATCATTTTTTCCACGCACATGATGGACCAGGTTGAGAAACTGTGTCAGCGCATCTGCCTGATCAACAAGGGGCGGGTTGTGCTGGAGGGCACGCTGGATAGCGTCAAGCAGGAGTACGGACAGAATGGCGTTACGCTCCGGTTCGAGGGCGACGGGGGTTTTCTCACGTCGCTGCCCGGCGTGGAGAGTTTCAACGACTATGGCAAGGAAGTTTTTCTGAGGCTCGAACCAGGCGCCGATCCCGCTGAGGTTCTGGACGCCGCCCGCGCCAAACTGGACGTTAGAAAATACGAAGTGGCCGTTCCGTCGATTTACGACATATTTATTGAGAGGGTTTCTTCGAACTGATTCAATATGAACGCGATTCACATCATACGCCGCGAGTACATCGATCACGTCAAGAAAAAGAGTTTCGTGATCGGCACCATTCTCGCGCCCGTGTTTATGCTGATATTCCTGGTGGTGCCGATTCTTCTGTCCCTGCTCGAACCGGACGAGCAGATGACGGTGGCAGTGGTCGACCATACCGGCGAGATCAGCGAACCGTTTACGACCGCATTTAACGATACGACCAAAGCCGGTCTGCAAAAATATCTGTTCCGCATCGAACCCCCCGTCCCGGAGCGAACGGGGCAGCTGGTCGCAGCGCTCGACGGCGACGACCTGGACATTCTGGTTGTCATCCCCGAAAACGTTTTTGAAACGGGTAAGGTGGAGTACATCACCCGGGAGGTGCGCAACTTCCAGGTGATGGAGGATTTTGAGACCCATCTGACCGAAGCGGTTATCAAGAGGCGGCTGGCGAGAGAGGGGCTGGACTACGAAAAGGTCGCCACTCTCACGACAAACGTATCGCTGGAAGTCCGCCAGATTACCAGTTCGGGTGAACTGGAAGAAAAGAGCATCCTGGGTGAGTGGGGGCTGGTGTTTGTTTTTGTGATGATCCTTTATATGGCGCTGCTCACGTGGGGGATCGCCATATCGCGGTCGATCATCGAGGAAAAAGGTTCGCGTATTGTTGAAGTGCTGCTGAGCTCCGTCGAACCGAAGGACATGTTGCTCGGCAAGGTGGTCGGGATCGGCCTGGCCGGCCTCACGCAGATGTCGATCTGGGCGGTTGTGGGCTTGTCGCTGACGGCAGCCGGTGGCGCAACAACGATCTCGGTATTCGCTCACATATCGATCCCGGCCTACGTGTTTTTCTATTTTATCCTGTATTTTCTACTTGGGTTCCTGTTGTACGCGTCTCTGTTTACGATCATCGGGGCGATCTGCAGCTCCGAACAGGACGCCCAGCAGCTGCAGGGCCTGGTGACGATGCCGATGATCGTCCCGATCCTGGTGCTGATGTTTATTGTCCAGAGCCCCAACAGCATGGTGTCCGTGGTGCTATCGCTGATACCGCTGTTTACGCCGATGGTGATGCTGGGGCGGATTATTGTCTTGTGCCCGCCCGCGTGGCAGATCGTTCTCAGTCTCGTGTTAATGCTGGTATCGATTTATCTGCTGGTGGTCTTCAGCGCGCGGGTGTTCCGGGTGGGTATCCTGATGTACGGCAAGCGGCCGAGCCTGCCGGAAGTGTTCAAATGGTTCCGGTCGGCCGGTTGACAAACAGCCCGGCGACACATACCTTATATACCTGATCCGGTCGGGGCGTGGCGCAGCCCGGTTAGCGCACCTGCTTTGGGAGCAGGGGGTCGGAGGTTCGAATCCTCTCACCCCGACAT
>CAYUDF010000859.1:0-1844 GCA_964443465.1 uncultured bacterium | reverse complement strand
AAGATCGAAATGAGGCACCGCGTAATACTCGCGATCCGGAATTTTCTCGACACCCGCGGTTTCCTCGAGATCGAAACGCCGATGCTGGTCCGACAAACACCGGAGGGCGCGCGCGATTACCTCGTTCCGAGCCGTTTGCACCCGGGAAGTTTCTACGCGCTTCCGCAGAGCCCGCAACTATACAAACAAATTCTGATGGTTTCCGGTTTTGACCGCTATTTTCAGATGGCGCGATGCATGCGCGACGAGGATCTCCGGGCAGACCGACAGCCCGAGCACACACAGATCGACATGGAAATGAGTTTTGTCGAGGAACAGGAAGTGTTCGAGTTGTGCGAGGTTTTGATGGCGGAAATCTGGAATTCGGGCAGAGGTATCGAACTGAAGCTGCCGTTTCCCGTTCTCACGCACAAGGATGCGATTGCCCGGTACGGAACGGATAAACCCGATACCCGTTTCGGGCTGGAGCTCCAGACATTCACCGAACTGTTCGAAGGTACCGAGTTTCGTGTCATCGCCGATGCGCTGGCGCGTGGCGAAAGCGTGCGGGGATTTGTGGTACCGGGTGGAGAGTCGATTACGCGCCGGGAACTGGATGCCCTGGAGGAGGAAGCCAAATCTCTCGGCGCCGGTGGCCTGATTCGTCTTAAATACGACGGCGCCGCGCTGGCGGGCCCGGTGGTCAAGTTCCTCGGCGAAACCGCCATTTCACGTCTGGTTGAGTCACTCGGCCTTGAAAAGGGAGACCTGGTGCTGGCCGTTGTGGGGGAAGGACGAAAAGCGTCGGGCATACTGGGCAGACTTCGCCTGACGGTAGGCGCGATAAAGGATCTCGTAGACAGGGAGCGTTTTGATTTTCTGTGGGTCAACCAGTTTCCCCTGTACGAGTGGGACGAAGACCGGCAGGGCTATTCGGCGTCGCATCATCTGTTTTCGATGCCCTTTGAAGAAGATATTTCGTTTTTGGAAAAAGAACCCTTGAAAGTCAGGGCCCATTTGTATGATCTTGTTTGCAACGGAACCGAACTCGCGTCCGGGAGTATACGAATACATAACAGGGAGCTCCAGGAACGGGTCATGGCCGTGACCGGTATCGATCGGGAGGAAGCGGACAGACGATTTGGTTTCCTCCTGCACGCGCTGGAATACGGCGCCCCGCCGCACGGGGGCATCGCGCCAGGAATTGACAGAATCTTGATGGTTCTGGCCGGCTGCGACTCGATTCGTGACGTGATTGCGTTTCCGAAAACTCAAAAAGCTACGTCGCTGATGGACGACGCCCCGTCACCCGTCGACACAGCTCAACTCGAAGAACTGAACCTGGAGATCAGGGAACAGGACAAGAGCTGACAGCGCGAAGCCAAAAAAAGGTTCCCCCACCGAATCTACCTTGATGTCCGTTATTGGGCCGCCGGTTGTCCCGCTGTAAGGGAGCGATCGGCAGCAACTTCCACTGGGACTGTGCCTTAAAGCGCCGCAGTGGCGCCTAGAATCGACTTGACAGTACCCGTGGGGATTGCTAAGTTAACGCTCAAATTTAATAATACGAAAGGTTTCCGAAAGGAGTACAGGTTGCGTACCACGATTCGCCATTGGGTGATCGGTGCGGTGTTCGTGTTTGTGGCAGGGGCTTTGGGTTGCGCCAAAGTGCCACCGTGCACCGTGTCGCCGGTCAACATCGAAGAAACCCGCGAGGACGTCAAGATTCTCGACCGGGACCTTACCGCGGCGAAAGCGAGGGCCAAAACGCTGTCCGATGAGCTCGCCGCGAAAAAAGCGGAACTGGACAGCAAAAAGGACAAACCCAAGGAACTGCGGAAAAGACTGGACGATCTGGAGAAGGG
>CAYUDF010000858.1:0-1856 GCA_964443465.1 uncultured bacterium | reverse complement strand
ACACCCGACCACGCCGAGGTGGTGCGACCAAACGCCTCTGCCCGATTGGGTGGTGGGAGCGTTATTAGTTTGTCCAGAGCTTCCTAGGGGACCGTCGCCGACCAGGCGCTGGTGTCGCCGGATTCGAACCCATCCCCGAAGATGGGGATTTGGCTAAGTACCCGTAACTCGTCGGTAGTCAAGAACCGATTGTATATACGCACTTCATCTATCAAGCCCTGAAAGTACGCCGTGGGTGCGAAATTCGCCATTTCGCCGATGAGAAGGTCTAATGAGGAAGCGACAAGCGGGCCTGCGAACGAAGTCTGGCAAACTGGTTGCCCGTTGACGAAAAGCGCGACGGTTGAACCGTCCCAACTGAATGCTATATGCACCCAGGAGTCCTCCAATCCGGCAATACTGTGGGTGCACATCAACTGTTGATTTAGTGCTACCCGTACAACCTCCGAAGTGATATCTAAATCGTATCCACTGTCCAAGCCCCATTTGCTGACAACTCTAGCCGACTGTGAGACGTCCCCAGTTTTGACCCACGCCGCAACCGAAAGGGCGTCAGTAGGATTGATGGACGCGTCATTTCCGCAGGCAAGGTAGTCATCCTGCCCATCGAACTGATAGGAGGAATCCTGGTCTCCATAGACGCCCTCTGCAATGATCGCGCCGTTCACTGTACAGTGGTTTCCATTGCCCGATTGGTCGGCGGCGTCCCCGAGAAACGGGTAGTACGCCATCAAACCATCGTTCAAATCTGCCTGAGCGATAGGCAGACACGCTGCCATGAAAACCCACAACACCATGAAGGACCGAGCTTTCATTTTGACCTCCGCACGAGAACACATAATACCACCACTGGGGAAATCCTCTGACCCAAACCCGAACACCTGCACCAGTACCCCAGATCCAGTGCTTCGCAAAAAGGTACCGGGTCCGGTTATTGATGATTTCCGAAAACCGCGGTGTGCGCCCCTGTCCGCAATCCCTTCACGGACCACCAAAAACCACAGCCTGGTCGATCTTTTCGATGCGTGCCCGATACTCTTTATCCTCTCGACGCCGCAAGGTCCCTCGGCTGATCCAACGGCTGGCGGTTTCGCCGTACCTCCCGAAGAACTCCGCCATTTCCTTGACCATGAACCCATACCGCTCGACTGCGACGATCGTCACAATCTGCCGCGCCTCCACCAGTTGTGCCCCGTTCGATCGACCAATCAGGTCCTGAACCGTGCAACCGAGCCCCGCCGCACCTCTTTCCACCAAAACCGGGAGGTCCACACTCGGTCGGTCGATATCCGTGCTGCCGCCGTTCGATGCGATCCGTGGGCGGTCAGGCTTGAGCTCCAGACCCTTGTCCAACAGCTTCGATCGTGGCCGCCCCATCCGCCACCACGGCAATCGACCGGGCCCATCGTTCAACCAGTCCTCACCCATTGCCGCACCCATCGCCACCCGGTAGTTCCTCAGGGCCGCCCGCCGACTGTTCCCGTAAACTGCAAGCGCCTCATCAACGTCTACGAGGCCACCTTTCCGCCTTCGATTTCGTATCTCCCGGTGGCCGCTGAACCGGTACTCGCCTGGTTCGGCCACGACACCGGCGGCTACTGGGTTGAGGTGGATGTAGGGAACGAGACGCCACAGCTGGTTCATGTCCCGGATGACCTTTGCTTTGTACCGTCCTTGCCACAAAGGGCCAAACACACCGTGGCGCCCGTTGAAGCTCTGGGTGAATCTCTGATGGATTGACCGCATGCTCCGAGACAGCGGCACGTGCCCTGTTCGGATCGCCAGGTGGTAGTGATTCGACATCACGCAAAAGGCCATGACAACAAAGTCGTCCCTGTCTCTGGTCTCGGCGATGC
>CAYUDF010000857.1:0-1857 GCA_964443465.1 uncultured bacterium | reverse complement strand
CAACATGAACATCGAGGCGGTGTATGGCGGCGGACCGATCACCGACACAACACTCGTTCGGTTACGCAACGACCACTTCAAAACAAAACTGAAAAACACCGAATCACCACCCGGTCTGGCGGCCGTTCTGTCATTCGACAAAGCCGGCCAGCCTGCGGCCACCGTTGATCTGGAATACCCGTTGCTCCTGACCCTGGATCCATTCACATCGGGAATCCGCGAGGGCGGACAAATGTCCCTGCAAGCGGAGATCAACGACCTCGCGCTGACCGACCTGGATCCGATTGTTCCCCCGGACCTGGATCTCGAGGGCAACATGTCGATGCGATTCAACGCCGAAGGTCAACCGGACAACCCGACACTGGACGGCAGCCTGACCACCAAAAAGCTGAGTATTGTGAAGGGCCGGATCGCCCAGGTCGCTCCCGATGTAAACCTCGAATTTGGCGGAACGCTGGCAAGGCCGGCAGTCAACGGTGAAATCAAGGTCCGAACCGGCCTGATCCGGGTGCCCAAACAACAATCGTCGCTCCATCCCGTCAAGGGAGACGCCGTTCTGTGGAAAATGGCGCCCGCCCCCGATCCAGCCGATTCCACATCGGGTCAGAGGCGAAACCGGCGGGCACACATTTCGGATGAAGAGGAAGGGCTGCCCGAGATGGATATCGATATCCAGGTGGTGATTCCCAGTTCATTCCGTATCGTGGGAGAAAAAATGCAGGTGGTTACCTCCGGCGACCTGCGGGTTGTACAGGAGGGCCGTGACCTGACCCTTACCGGAGAACTCCAGCCGCAGGAAGGTTTCCTGCAGTTGATGGGCCGCAACTTCGACATACGCCGGGGCCGCGTGACATTTTACGGCGGAGACGAGCTCAATCCCTCGTTTGACCTGACACTGGCCGCGGACATCGACGAGTACCGTGTAGAAATCAATATGACGGGCACGCTGCTGGAACCCGTTATCGCATTGACGTCGGAACCCGCATTGTCGGAAAGCGACATCGCGTCTTTGATGTTGTTCGGCAAACCGATGAACGACCTCAGCTCGAGCCAGTCGGGAATGCTCCAGCAACGCACCGCGGAAATTCTGCTGGTTTACGGCGCGGCCAAACTACAGGCTGAAATGGGCGAACAGCTGGGTGTGGACCTCGTCACCGTTCAGGGCAGCACGCGCAAACCGGACCAGTCGGCATTGATCGTGGGGAAATACCTCAACACTAAAACAATGATCAAGTACGAACAGAACCTCGAAGACACGTCTACCTATCTGATCAACCTCGAATACTACCTGACCAAACGTTTCAAGCTGGAAACTTTTATCGACCAGATGTCCAACACGGGCGTCGAAATCAACTGGACAAAAGATTATTAGGGTGTGAGAGACCGCAGATCCCGGAAGAGATCGGTGAGAGTGGCGTCGATATTCAGGTTGCGCACCAGCACTTCTTTGCGCGCGCGGGCGATCCGGTCGATAACACCCGGCAACCGTTTGCGGTCCCATGCAGCGGCAAGTTTGTTGATGACATCGGCGTTTTCGGCGTTGACGTACAGCGACTCGTCCCCCGCCATCACGTCACGAAACACAATAGACAATTCGTGGAGATAACGCGCCACCGCGTCGCGATTCGATCCTCGACCGACCTGCAGTGCCTGGCCGATCACCCACGACTCGGGCGCGCCACAAAGCCCCACCACAAACGCGGCCGCCGCCTGCCGTTCCGTATCGTCAAAAGATTCCGCCAGTGAGCGGGCGCGAAGAATGTTCCCCTGGGAGAGTTTCGCCGCGCGGTTCGCCGTTTGCCTATCGATACCGTAGTAGCCGGTCAGGATCCGTTCGACGGCATCCGCCTTGAGCGG
>CAYUDF010000856.1:0-1861 GCA_964443465.1 uncultured bacterium | reverse complement strand
CAATCGCGATCTTCGAGACCTTCTATCGTCCAGGGCGCTCCACTCGCTTCGGGAGGTTTGACGGTCACCCGGTCCCCTGCCACCAGCTGAAACCCCCGCTTCTTCAGCCGCAGTTTCCCCCGCAACTGGCATTGAACCAGATCGCCGTCGGGTTTTTCGACCCACACTTCGCCACCGGTCACCCGGATCACCAATCCGTCTATCAGATTTTCTTGCATACTGTAGAAAAATGGACTAACCTGTGAGGCAGTCAAGTCGAATGTCCTGCAACGCCCAAAATACTGAATTTCATTCGATATTCCGGATTAATACGGCTTGAGAATACAGCCGTTTTCTGATATTTTCCACATAGTAATTCGGGCGGGCAGTGGCAAGTTACCAGGCTTTAACCTCTCTTTACGTCTACTTATGACCCCTCAAGAACTATCTGGATACTTTAAAGAATCGCTCTGTATTTTTGAGCTGTCGGCGAACAACAAACACGACGCGCTGTCCGAGATGGTGGATCGCATCTGCCAGGAACGCAACATCAAGGACAAGGGAATCATCCTGGAGATGTTGCTCAACCGCGAAAGTCTCGGAAGCACGGCAATCGGAAAAGGCGTCGCTTTCCCGCATGGCAGAACTCTGGCCGTTCAGGAACTCACGCTGTTGTTCGCGAGGTCGGAAAAAGGTATCGATTTTGATGCCGTCGACAAAAAACCGACAAACCTGTTCTTCCTGATCATTGCGCCACCGCAGGACAAGGACAACCTTTACCTGCAGGTACTCGGACAAATGGTCGACCTGATCAAGGATGAGACCTCCCGGGGCAAGTTTCTCGAGACAACCGCGTTTGATCAACTTCAGGCTCTACTGGGGATAGAAGAATAATGAGTGATTCACAAAAACCGACCGACGATCAGGCGAAACTCCTGGTTGCACTGCAGGATCTTGATTTGATGATCAAGGAAACGGAAGACAACAAAACCTCATCCGAAATGAAAGAGATGGGGTTTCAGATGGACAACATCACGGCGTTACGTCAGGCCAGAGATGCCCTGGCGCAGCGAGTGAAACCGCAGCTTCTCAACCGTTACGAACGTGTGTCGAAGAATTATGATCGTGCCGTGGTACCGGTAGCCGGCGAACTGTGCATGGGTTGTTTTGCCAGAATCCCGACATCATTTCGATCACTCCATGAACGGGCCAATACACTCACCTGCGAGAACTGCGGGCGAATCCTGTATTTCGCCTGATCCCAACCGGCAGTGACGGGACTCCGTCTTCCTTTTTTGGGGTTGATTATCCCCGCTTCTTTGGTAAAATATTTTTACGGGTTAAAATAATTTACGGTCTCGTATCCCCCGCCGAAACGAGAATAAACCTCATAACTGGTTTAAAGGAAGCACGTTGGATACTCTACCACCATTTGCCTTCCGAAAGAACCTGGAACAGACCGAGGCTGAGATAGCCGCGGGTGACTGGAAAATCGGCGGATATGTTGACCTTGTCAGCGAACGTAAATTTCTGCTGTTTCATATCAAGTCCGATTCCCTGACGAATATCCCCGTCGATATTTTCGAATTTCGGGGTGAAACCGCCGTCTCGATTACAGACAACCGGTGTCTGCCCGTCGCCGGTATCTACCACAAAGAAAACCGCCTCAACGTTCTTACCCCCCACGTCAACCCCGTCGCAACAGACAAACTGGACGACGAACGGATCCGGATGTTGCTGCAGGCCGTCATCGAAACCCTGGCTGTTTTTGAAAAATACAAATTCCAGGCAAACGAGTTTGGACTGGAATCGGTGGGAATCGACGAATCGGGACGGTATATCCTGATGCCCAATGCCTACCTGTTGCCCGGTGGTTTGCAGG
>CAYUDF010000855.1:0-1865 GCA_964443465.1 uncultured bacterium | reverse complement strand
GGTGCACCGGGAGATAGCAATAAGTTCTGGACCACCGAGCCAATCCCGCCGGAAATGTACGTATTTGCGATCCGGGTCCTGGATGAGGCCGGTGCGATAACACCGGTATTCGATGAGACAGAAAATGTCCGGCGTATCCTGGTGTCGGACCGGATGCTCGGGCCCAGGGTAACCGTGAGCAACAGGTACCTCGGAAATGTAAACGGAACCGGAGTGAACGTCCCCGTTACGATCATGGATCTCCCGCCGGGGCTGCCAACCTTGTTCAGGTGGGAAGCAACATCCGCGGGCTACGGCGGCACGGCCGTTGGGTACCGCTATGGGTGGGATGTGATAGAACCGACGGATCCAGAATCGTGGGCCGTGGACTGGACGCCGTTCTCGATGTGGGAGGACGACGATCGGGAGGTCGGCACGGCGCGATCGAAGCCCGCACGTTGGCAAGCCGGTGTCCACGTTTTCACACTGGAGGTCCAGGACAACAGCGGTTACGTATCGAGCATAGAAATAAAGCTGAACATCGTCCAGTTCACCATGGAGAAAAGCGTTCTGCTCGTCGACGATTTTGACGAGGGACCCCGTAGCGGCTGGCACAACAGTCTCAGCCTGGGTGCGTTGCCAAATGACGACGAACACGACCGGTTCTGGAACGACGCGTTGGGGGACGTGCTGGGATTCGTCCCCGAAAGTGACGTGATTGAGACCAGGGGAGGCCAGCTGATTCCCCTCTCGCGTTTCGCCCAATACAAGTCTGTGATCTGGTGTGTCCGTGGGCACGTTGACCAGAGAGACGATTTTCCACTGCTCCACGATCTCGTACAGTACCGCCCCAAACAGGTGCAGGAGGAAACGGGCACCAAAGTATTCCCCAACCTGATTGCGCTGTTCATGGCGGCCGGTGGCAAGATGTTCATCTGCGGCGAACACCCCATATCCATGTCGATCAACAAGGATTACGCGTCCGGATTGCGTTACCCCGTCATATTCAAATACGAGCTGGATGGTCTCTACAGCAACCAGGAAGTGTGGCCGAATGCGACAGTTCGTCCACCGGCCGACGAGTCATTTGCCTGGCATGACCTGTGTGTGGAGACAATGGATTTTGCAGTGACCGAGTACCGGCGGAGACGCAACGAGGCGGTTTGTCCCATTTACACACTGAGAACGGTACCGCCGGAAGGGTACAGGGACCACAGCATGCGTGCCGCCCAGCCGCTGGACGTCTCCTTTCCGCGGCTCGAACTGCGCGCGGAAACAGCGGCGCCGGGCAGGGCACATGATCCCACGGTGAGAGGCCTGAACACCGAAGTTTACAACCCGGCATATTTTTTCGATTCTTGCGGCCTGGTGTACAGATCCCGGGATTGCTTCGAGCCGATTTACGGTCTGGATTGTTTCGATACGGCGGAACCCGTGTACGGGCAGCCGGTGGCGTTCTGGAGCAGCGTCTTTACCGACGATTCGCAGAACAACACCGGTACCGCGTCGGGGCGAAGCGTGGTGTGGGGATTTCCGCCGGTAATGTTCAAACCGGACCAGGTCAAACCGGCAATCGAATTCATACTGTTCGACGAATGGGGACTGCCTCGAGAATATTAGATAGAGTTTACTTCCGCCCGCCGGTGGGGATTAACGGGCATCCGAAGTCGCTTGTTAAGCAATCTCGGAAACCATATAATGAGCCAAATGACCTATTTGTCTCAAATTAGCGCCCGTCAGTTTTTTTTGGTTTTTATCCTTTTGCTGCTGGCACCTCACGGCGTTTTTTCACAAAAAAATATCAGGTTCGAGCATTTATCGGTCGAACACGGCTTGTCTCAATCTACAGTGGAAGCGATCGTACAGGATCGGTTGGGGTTTATGTG
>CAYUDF010000854.1:0-1870 GCA_964443465.1 uncultured bacterium | reverse complement strand
TATACCCGTTCGGGCCTGACGGCCCTCCGGGTATCGAGCAAATTATAAAAACTATGGAGCTCGACCGTGGGAGGTCCGCTTTGAAATCTCTAAGAAGCCTTTCTGATAACAGTCTCCTCAATCAACTGAACAAACTCGTCAAACAGGAAAACGATCTCACTTGCGAGATCCTGCTTCACCTGATCGAAGTTGAAAATCGAAAGATCTATCGATCGCTTGGTTTCAGTTCGATGTTTGTGTACGGACGCGCGTCTAAATGATAGCGGTCCGTCAACGTTGGGTGAAAATTCCCTTCAAACGCGAACATTATAGCGTTTGACGCAAGCAGTCGGCGCGGCGGTAAAAAACTTACCACTATCGAAGAATCGACACCCGAGATGAAGATGGAAACCGTGAAGCGTTGTACCACGAGCTATAAATATGAGCGAGTGGTAATGCACCAGGTGAACTGCCTGGTCGATGAACCAGTGATGCAGTTACTCGATCGCTGCAAGGAACTGATGTCGGGCAAGTTTCCAACCGGGATCGACTACAACACGCTTATGCAAGAACTCGCCATTGAGTGGCTCAAGAAACACGATCCAGTCCAGCGCGCCGAGCGTCGTGAAAAACGCAAAGCGAAGATTTCATCCAAGGCTACAGAACCCGGTGAAACATCGCGGTATATCAGTCCGGTGACGCGGGACACTGTATATAACAGAGACAAAGGACGAAGTGCATTTTTCGGCTCGGACGGCAATCGCTGCAATTCCAATTGGGACGTTGAGATTCATCACGACGAGACGCCGTTCGCCCTGGGTGGTGGGCATAATATTAATAATCTAAGATTGCTTTGTGCTGCGCACAACAAACTCGCCGCGGAACAGGTATTTGGCAGGAAGCACATGGATAAGTTTTACAAAAAGCGAGAGTGAAGTTCCGAACCGGCTGTACTGAAGTTGACCTTGAGGACCGGGTCTGTTAAGCTGATATTGCGTTGATCACAACTATCCTCCCCGAATCCTCCCGGTCCGATAAATTCGTGTACCCGAACCTCCAATGTAAGTATAATATCTAATTATGTTTATAGACCATGTAATAGTCCAGGTATCCGCCGGTGACGGCGGAGACGGGTGCGTTGCGTTCCGGCGGGAGAAGTATGTGGAGCGCGGAGGGCCCAACGGCGGCGACGGCGGCAAGGGTGGCGACGTGATCGTAGAAGCGTCTCCGCAGGTCAACACCCTGATCGATCTCCGTTACCAGAAGCATTATAAGGCCGGACGTGGCGGGCACGGAGAGGGCAAGAGCCGGAAGGGCGCCGCCGGCGACGACTGCTTGATCCTGGTGCCGCCCGGCACGGTGATCACTGATACCGGGGCCGGGGAAAAGCTCGGTGAGCTGGTGGACGTGGGGCAGCGGCTGGTGGTCGCCAAGGGCGGCAAATGGGGGCTCGGCAACGAACGGTACAAGACGGCCAGAAACCGGGCGCCGAGAAACTTCACCTACGGCGGCGATGGCGAGACGCGAAAACTGGAAATCACGTTGAAACTGGTCGCCGACGTGGGGCTGGTGGGCGAACCCAATGCAGGCAAGTCAACGCTGATCAGCGTCGTGAGTGCCGCCCGTCCAAAAATCGCCGACTATCCATTCACCACCAAAACGCCCGCACTGGGTATTGCCAGGCTGGGCGAATACGACTCCTGCGTGATGGTCGATATCCCGGGGCTCATCGAGGGTGCGCACGCTGGCAAGGGGATGGGCAAGGAATTCCTGCGCCACGTGGAACGCTGCCGCGTATTGTTGTACCTGGTGGATGTAACCACACCCGACCCGGCGGCCGACTACCTCATGTTGAAAAACGAATTACTGCGTTATGATCCCGCGCTGCTGG
>CAYUDF010000853.1:0-1870 GCA_964443465.1 uncultured bacterium | reverse complement strand
TTACGCAATTACACACGCTTGCGGCACGGTGTTGTGGAAAACAAAAAAGCCACCCAGGCCGCAAGCCCCCCAACCACAAGCCACACAACGAGTTATAGTTATCCACAGCCAACTTTATTTTATTCACAACTATAGCCCCCAATGTGGATAACCCGCAGATAATTGCGGCCCACCGGGCAGGATATCAAAGAACAAAACAAGAACAGACCCCCGGATTGCTCCGGGGGTCTGTGAGTCGGAACTCTTTGAATACTATGGCAATTACTGATCCTGTAATTGGATCGATACTACTTGGACGTGATGGTCTGCGGTTTCTGCTCCGGTTTGGACCACGTCTTCTCGACTCTTTGCTCCGAGGTCGTCGTCTTGCCACCCATCTTGCAGTTGCCCTCAAAAAACACGCCCTCGTCGATGACCAGGCGGGCCGTCTGGATGTCGCCCTCGACGTGCGAGCCGGTCTGGAGTTCGATTTTGTTGCTTGCCGAAATATTGCCTACGAGCTTGCCGCCGATGATAGCGTTTTTGACTTTTACGGACGCCTTCACAACGCCGGATTTACCGATAATGAGTGTTTCCGGACATTCGATGGATCCGTCGAAATCGCCGTCGATGCGGATCGTTCCCTGAAGCTCGATATCGCCCTTCACCTTGCAGCCCTGGCCCAGAATCGAATTCAGGCTGCCCTGTCCCGTGGTGCTTTCCGCTTCCTTACCAAACATGTCTTACGCCTCCTCTGCACTGTTATTTGAAGAAACTTGGTTACCCGACGCTAAAGCCCGTTAGGCAACGAGGTCTCTCTGGTTTTCCGCAGGTCCCGTTAGTAATCCAGCAGGTACTTCTTGGGGTCGACCGGGATGCCGTTTTTCCGAATCTCGAAATGGAGATGCGGAGCGCTGCTTTTTCCGGTACTTCCCAAAAAGGCAATCGGGTCTCCACGGGCCACCCGGTCCCCAACGTTTACCAGATTTCGGTTGTTGTGTCCATACAGAGTATAGATCCCGTACCCGTGATCGATCTCTACGACGTGCCCGTAGGTATCATCGTAGGCGCTGGTAACGATCAGACCTTCGCCTGCCGCCTTGATCGGTGTATCCCGGGTAGCAGCAATATCTATTCCCGGGTGGTAATCCGCCGTCTTTTCTCCGCCTGTAATATGGAATCCCCTTGTCGTATAACCTCTTACAGGCCATAACGAGGGCATGGCATCGAGCATTTTCTTCTGCTCGCGCATGCCCACCCCCTCACCGGTTTCATCCGAAGGACTGGCCGGAGACTTGGTAGACGGTGAAAAATTTGCCACCAGCAGGCTGTCTTCCCGGCTGAGATCGACCCCCAACATGCCCTTGATCTGGATCCCGAGGGCCTGGAGGTTGAGCAGCTCGAGCTTGAGCGAGTCGATCTGTGCGGCCTGTAACTCCAGGCGCGTATTCTCGGACCGGAGCCGCGTCGACTGCTGTGCCGCGTACAGAACGCGTCCGTAATTGAATACGAACACGAGGATGACGACGACGAGAAGAAGCAGCAGGATGAAGAAGGTGTACATGAGGTTGTACGAGAACCTGAAGTTCCGGGTCTTTGAATCATCATGCGGCGCGACTATAACTGATATATGCTTGCTCATGGTTCAGGCGATTATACTGCAGTCTAAATCTCTATGCGACAATTAACGAAAAATACCGATGGACTGCCAGTATAAATCGCCTGTCGCTACGCTGCTGTAAGGTCAGCGTAGCGAAATATAGCATTGTTCGCGCCAAAATTGTCCCTCCTTTTTTTCCTACTTTGAGCGCGCCGAAAAAACCGTCCGATGTTTCTGGCGCACGGATACGCGGCGCGAGCCGGGCACGGCTCCCCTGCGGCCCCCTCAAAC
>CAYUDF010000852.1:0-1871 GCA_964443465.1 uncultured bacterium | reverse complement strand
TCGGTCGAGGTGTCGCTCAGAGCGATATCCGTAATCCAGTCACGGGTCGCGGTCAGCGTCGCTGTGACTTCCCCGCAGTAGGCAAGCCAGTCTTCCACGTCGCTCTCAAACGTCGGGTCGCCCACCCACCCGTCGCCGATCCAACCGGCCGCCAGAAACAGGAGCTCTTTTCCAAGCTCTTTATCTCCCTGGCTACATTTGGTGTGTCCCCTGGCAGCCACCCCACGGACGACAGCGTCGATGCCTTGCCGGCACTTGGTATCGATATCGTCGAAGTCAAAGTCGGCTGTCCACACCAACAGGTCGACCAGGCCGTCGAATGCGTCCTCTGATGGATTGCTGGTGGCCGCGGCAACCTCCTCATCAGCCAGCTTGTCGAGAACGTCGTGCAAGCCAGACCTCGCCAGCACGGCCAGGTCGTCCCAATTTTGCGCCTCCGCCTCTTCATAGTAACTCGCAAGCTTGTCGAGCGCCTCTTCGTCCGGATCGGCCAGGCCCACGACGGTGGCCGCTTCGATCAGGCCTTGCAAGCGATCGCGCGAGGGATTATCGGTTCCGAAAACACTGAAGTGGGTGATGGAACAGGTTAGCTTATTGGCGCCGTCGTCGAGTGTCGTCGACATGATCTCGTAGCTGTTCAATGCTGGTTCGATGTAGACCACGCGGTGCCCGGCATCAAGGTCGCACCCCGAGCCTCCCACTGGAAAGGTCATGGTCAAAACCGCCGGTATGTCGAACTGAATGCGGGGCGGCTCAAAAATCACGCCTTTTTGGCAATCGGTGGCACCGGGCGCGGCGGCCGGCGCCGATCCGCCAGAACCACCCTTGTCGGTGATTGTGAGCGAGGCCAGCGGCGTCATCGTCACGGTGATCGTCGAGGCAACCGCGTTCGCGGGAACGGATAGCCGGTACACGATGCCGTCGGTGGCGGTGGCCGTGAGTTCGCCCCCCGAACCCGGGGTAATATCGCCCGTCACAGCGGCGGCCGCATCCGCCTCGTAGGAGATCGCCATCCCGTTCAACACCTCCGGGGTAATGTTGCCGGGATCGGTTGTCGATTCGCTGGAGCAACCCGCGTTTATCAGCAGTGGCAGTATCGTGAATATTGATAGGAGGTTGCGGACAGACATGACTCCCCCTTGTTTGCGGCGCCTGGTCTCTGATAATTGAGACTGCGAAAGTTGCTTCGATGACACAAACGATCTAGGTAGGAGAGACCTCGTCGCGGAAAAGAAAAACTGGAAGACAAAACCGCCCGGCGGGGTGCCGGGAGGTTTGTGCGTCACACGTATGATACGACTCGATCAGTTCTTTCTACTTTGTGCGATCAGCCCGTCTGAACCGCACACGTATGCGGTGCCGCTGCCGAGGCCGAATATGCCGCCGGTCCACGCTTCGGCTGCGATATTGTCGATGACCAGGTTTGAACCGTCGAAGTGGCCGATCACCGGTCGATTGCTCTGCGCTCCCGCCAGGAAAACGTTGTTGTGGCCCAGCGCCCAGACCTTATCCAATGAAACCGACGGGTTGTCAATAACCACGGTGTAGCTGGAACCGTTGTAGCGGATCAGAGAAAATCCCCCGCCGCTCGGGGGGCGTGCGAGCACGTCCCGGGTTTTTTCGGTGGAGACCGGACCCAGGGCGGTTGCGGATGCGAAGTAGACCTCGCTGGCCGACACGCCGTGTACGTCCGTGATTCGCCTGCCGCCGAATACCAGTGGTGTCCATTCGGTCCCGTCGTAGTGCATGACGCCCTGTCCGACAACGGCGTAGTAGTTGTCGCTGGAAGAGCCCCAAAGGTTTTGTGCAACTCCGAGACTCGGATCCCACGTGTCGTGACGCGACCACGTCGCGCCGTCGTAGTGCCACAT
>CAYUDF010000851.1:0-1872 GCA_964443465.1 uncultured bacterium | reverse complement strand
CCCGGGCGCAACGGGAGTGTTTTACGGCCGAATTCGGCTTCAAATTCATCGTTAGAATCGTAGGCATATCCGAATGACTGATCCCAGATCGAGCGCTTTTCCATGCACAGGTACAGGAAGACCTTGTCGTGCCACTCCGAAAAGACATCGTACATCGTGCGGAACATGGCGACTTTTACGTCGTCGGCGTAGGTCAGCTTGCCGTGCGGGTCCGGGACCATTTTCATCTGTGTGATTTTGGTCGGATTACCCCGGCGCCGTATTTTCTGAACGACCGGTTTGATCAACGTGACCGAGCCGAAGGACACAAAACTCACTTCCGACGGGTCAAACGACCGGATCACCTCCGCCGCCACATCCCGATAGTCGTCCTCCCACCCCAGGTAATAAACCATCGGGTGAAAATGAAACGCCACCGGAATCTCCGCGTCGGCGACCCGGCGAGCGGCGGCAAGCCGCCGATCGAGGCCGGCAGTAAAGTGTTCTTCGTTTTTCACCACCGTGGGTGTGTTGAGGGACCAGCTGCACACAACATTTGAAGGTGGGGGATTGTCGATGAAGTACTGGATGTTGTCAGACTTGGTCTTGAATTCCAGTAACACGTTGGGGTGTGTCGCCGCGAATTCACACAGGGCATCCAGTATGCCGTTTTTGTTGCCCCAGGCAAGTGAATCGGAAGCCTGGCCCGTGCCGAAATGATAGAATCTCCCGGGATCAATTTCTATCTTTCCCAGTTTTTCGGCGAAATCCTTGTCGAATACAACGTCCCCGGTATAAAACGTCTGGACGGTGCAGTAGCTGCATCCAAACACGCAGTTTTCAACGGCATCAATCGTGCGCAGATTACAGCAGACCGTTTTTTCCGACGCGACCGGACACATACCCCAGATTGACTTGTCCGATTGTTCGCTGACAACCGGTTTGCTCGGGCGATCGCCCGGTTTGAAATCATCGCGGGTCGCACTGTCGTAGTTCGCCGGCGCCGCTATCAGCAGGCCGACGTGTTCGTTCAACCGTCCGAAAAGAAATTTTTTCAGATCGGGCCCGGTGCGCGTGGATTTCGCCCTTTGTTCATTCCACCAGTCTTCAAGAGACAACTCGCGCCACATCTCGAGATCTCTGGCGATCTCGGCCATCAAACGGAATTCCTGGAAAGTAAATCGGAGGTCAAACGCGACCTCGCGCAAAAAAACCTGTTGCTTCGCGGGCAGCGATTCATACAGCGTACGTCCGGCGAAAGATTCGAACTTGCCATTATAGTCCTGTAATTTTGCCATCAGCCGGTCCCGCCGTCGAGCAGACCGGCCAGCTGCTGGAGGTCTTTCACGCAAACGTCGGCATTCTCTGCGTATTCGAATCGTTCTGTCGGATCGAGATACACGGTCGCCGTTCCGGCGTCGCGCCCGGCGACCAGGTCAAAAAGATAGTCCCCCACCATCACGGCCTGTTCCCTCGGCGCCGACCACGCGGCCAGCAACAACCTGATTCCGTCTGCGCTCGGTTTGACCTCGCACGATTCGCGGCCGAGCACGTGTTCCGGTTCGAAAAATTTCGCCAGTCCACACACCTCCAGTGTTCCCAGCGCGTTTTCGTGGCTGTTGCGCGTGAGCACGCCGAGACTGGCGCCCCTGTCCCTGAGCGCGACCAGCAGATCCCGCGCCCCCGTCTGCGGTTTTGCCCGGCGGACCAGTTTCAGTTCGATCTCATCCAGCCGATTGGACAACGGTGCGGCTTGTGACTGAGGCATCTCAGCCAGTTGTTCCAGTATCGGGCGGCCCTGTCGCAGTCCGAGGGCTTCACGGATGGCGTCAAAATCATGAATGGCAACGGTTAACGTGCCATCCATATCGAAGATCCAGTGGTGTCGGTCGG
>CAYUDF010000850.1:0-1873 GCA_964443465.1 uncultured bacterium | reverse complement strand
GTCGGGCTAGTATGAGTTCGCTGCTAGCATTTCGCAACGTTACGATCAAGGCCCCGTTCCGTCAGGGTGTGGGCTGCAACCACTCTCGCATGAGGAATACTGGATCTTCTTCATGCATCATCAATTACACCGTGACAATTGCTTGTGGGGTTCCGTCGATCGTTTGCGGTCGTGCAGCTCCCGAGTGCTAGCATCTCAGCGGTACGTCCTTGCCGGGGCCCTGTCGGCCCGTTGACCGCAACGCTCTCGGGGCCGATCCGGTGGCGGGAAAGAATTTTCCAAAAAAGCGCGCCCACCCGACGGCAGGAGTCCGCCTTGGTTGATAGGGCGGCCTATTCGGGTTTGCCGACGACCGTGGCCTCGGTGCCGCAGAGCTTCCGCCGTAGCGGACACGCGGGTGTCGTGCCGTTCCTCAGGGGCAGCGTGGCCATCCAAACTGGAGGTTGAGGAGACATGAGACGATCGCAGAAACAGATATCGGCATTTACTTTGGTCGAACTACTTGTGGTGATCAGCATTATCGGTGTGCTCATGTCGCTCCTCCTGCCTGCCGTCCAATCGGCACGCGAAGCGGCACGCCGCGCGACTTGTGCCAACCGTGAACGGCAGATGGCGCTGGCGGTCACCGAGTTCGAAGCGGCGAAAAGGGAGTTTCCGGGTTACGTGAATGGCCTGGGGCTGGGAAAGCGCAAGCTGGCAAGCTGGTTGGTCCTTGTCAGTCCCTACCTGGAAAGAGACGATCTGTGGCAGGACTGGTTGCACAATGGGACGCCTCCTCCAGAACTCGAAATCCCCCCAACGCCAGGGACACCGCTGCTGCGAATCGACGTGTGCGTCTGCCCGAGCAACCCACCGACGCGTACCCTTCTCAATCCAATGTCGTATGTTGTCAACGCCGGCTATATCACGGATCACGGACGTGCCATTGAGCACCCGGCAAACGACCGCAATCCGGCCAATGGGGTGTTTCAATTCATTGGTGGTCCGTACCTCGGCGTGCAGATTTCCGTAGGCGACCTGAGTGGTGGCTTTTATGATCAGCCGCTTACGGAAATGACCATGGATTACATCAGTGCCCACGACGGCATCTCCAACACGCTGATGCTCACCGAAAGTCAGCATGTCCGGCGGTGGACCCACGAGCTGATCAGATTCACGCCGGAAAATCTCCCAAACCGTGTCGCCGAAACCGGCGAGGAAAAGTACCATTATGGCTTTTGCTGGCACAACGGGTTCTATGTCTCTCAAGATCGCGTGCCACAGCATGGGATCAACGACCGCGAAGAGGAGAGGGACACGCTGGTTTCTTTCGCCAATTCATGGCCTTCGAGTAACCATCCCGGTGGGGTCAACGCGACGTTCTGCGACGGCCGCGTGAGGTTCATTGACGAGCGCCTGGACTACAGCGTCTATAAACAACTGATGACGACTTACGGCAGGAAGTCGGACGATCGCGAGAACGTCATGCTCACGGACGAATTGAAAGCTGTGCCGGCACACCAGGGCCCGAACGGGTGAAACACAAGAAACCTAGACAAATGAGTCCCCTTAGTGCATCCTTATCTATTGATGGCCCCTCTGAACCGGTTTTCTGAACGCGTCCAGTTGTGCGCCGACCGCTTGACCGAAAGTGGTGTCGCGGCGCTGGGGGGGCTGTACGATCTGACTTCCGTCCGGTTGGTCCGTTTTGCAGCGACGATTACCCGCAACGGCCACGATGCCGAGGATGCGGTTGCAGCCGCTTTGGTCCGTGTCGCCACGTGCCCGTACCGACTGACTCAGGCGCAGCGCCCCTGGCCCTATCTGCTGCGGATGGTGCGCAACGAGTCGTTGCAGACCGTCCGCGCGATGAGTAAGCCGTTCACCATTGGTA
>CAYUDF010000849.1:0-1874 GCA_964443465.1 uncultured bacterium | reverse complement strand
CCTGGTGTTGCCATGCGGAATTGATGCGCCACCGGAAATCGGCGGCACCCTGGACGGCGACGTGATAAGACCCTGCACGGGCACCTTCGGCAATTTCTGCGGTCCCGTCACCGCCATCGATGCGGAGAAACGCGTGCTCGAAATCATGGGCACACCGGTATTTTTTGATGTCAAGTTTGACACCATTCCGGATGATTCGACGTACTACGCGGACCTGCGGGACAATAACCAGCCCGACAACTGCGATTGCATCGATTTCGACAAGGTTGAACTCGGTGACCGGGTTTGTATCGAAGTTCTCCGTGTCCCACCGTTCGCGGCAGATCCGCTCCTGGTCGGATTGCGTATCCTGAAATGGTCGGGAGACGACGAAAAGATCAACGGTCCCGTCGAGATGATACAAGAAGGTAGGGATGAAAAACTCGCCTTTATCAAGGTTCTGGGAACCAAGATCTGGATATCGGAGTCGACGGTGATTAAACCGATGCGCTGAGCTCTCACTCAGCCGACATATTCCGATCCACTTGACACAAAAAACCCCCGGCTTTAAAAGCCGGGGGTTTTTAGTTCGATTTCTGGCGCGATTCGTCAGTTGAGGGCGGGAGATACCCGACCGCAACACCTGCCGTAGTCTTTTCCGCTCCCGCACGGGCACGGGTCTTCCGGATCCGGCCATTCACTTCCTATCTCCACGTCATCCCAGACCGTGCCGCCGACATACAACCAGTAGTCCCTCATCATGTAAACCAGCCGCGGTATTTTCTCGTGGGGTGGTTCGGACCCGCCCGTCATCTGGGGAGCAACCTGCAGTTCGGGTGGATCCACCTTTGCGAAAACAAAGATTGCGGAAACCAGAACAGCCAGTTCATCTGCTTCGCTCTCGAACCACAAATCCTCGCGGAGTTTCATTCCCTCAATAAATCCGCCCGCCCAGCGCTCAACGTGGATATCCTCGTAACCAGATTCGTTTTTTACACCCGACAGTACGGGCGTGTATTCGTCTCCGTCTTTTATCAACCGGCTCACGTGGTTGAACAACCGCATCAAGCCCCCGACAATCGCCTCAGATTCGTCAACTGAATCGAATTCCGGATCGTCGCGGCCAAACACAAGCGGTAGCCATTCGGGCGGTGTAACTTCGTCCGGTGTGCACGCGATAGCGGCGAACAACCCGTCGACTTCATCGAGATACATACCGAAAAAGGAAACTTTGTCCGATGAAAAGAAATCCGCCAATCTGCCGACGTCTTCGCTTCTGAGGGGCGAACTGTCATCGATCGCTGACATTAGACAACCTCCTCGTCATCAACCTCACTCTGAAGTCGGCAGCCCGGTTCCGGCTGCCGGTATTGGTTGCGTAGTGTACTACAGCCCCCCCCACAAAGTACCAGAAAAGTGATGCTTTATTTTTTTTTGCAAGGAATCTACAGTTGAGGTGTCAAACTGTGCGGGACCGTTCGGGTGGGCGACCTGTGTCCCCCTGGCAAACGAGGAAATCATTTGTTTATTCCCGATGAGACTTCAGAATTCGACGGCATATACGAATCCTACTCTGAGAGAGTATTGAATCTCGCCTATCGTATCACGGGAAACGAAGATACCGCGCGCGACCTCACGCAGGAAATTTTTATCAAGGTGTACCAAAAGCTGGACACGTTCGAACAACGGTCCAACATTTACACATGGATATACCGGGTCGCCGTAAACCACATCTACAACTATCTCAAAAAAGAGCGCAGGCGCAGCTGGGTCGGGCTCCTGGACAAAACCGTCGAGGATATCATCCAGGATGGTGATATCGATCCGTCGTTTCCAACCGTCCGGGAGAAGGCAGCCGACCACAAACTGGAAGAAACCGAGCGGGCCGATATCGT
>CAYUDF010000848.1:0-1882 GCA_964443465.1 uncultured bacterium | reverse complement strand
GCCCCCAGGAGTTCGAAATTCCCCAGGTGACCGGAAAACAGAACCGCTCCTTTTCCCTCAGCCAGCGCGGTGTCAATGTGGGACGGGTTCTTGAACTCAACCATGTCCTTGATCTTTTCGGCGTCGAAATGATCGAACAGCCCGAACTCGATCATCGATCGGCCGAAATTCATGTACGAAGCGCAGGCGATACGATCGGCGTCGCGTTCGCTGGTCACCGCGGGCAACGACTTCATAATATTGTCGATCGACACCCGCCGCCGGATCCGAAAGATCCTGTACGCCTTCCAGCCGGCCATCGCGCCGATCCAGGTCGCCATCCGCAACGGCAGAATACCCAAAACAGCCTTGATGGCTCGTACCACAGCCCACTCGACTTGATGCTGAAACTTTTTATTCTTCGCCATGATTATATTCAATCCGGATTAAATCCGACCCGGTCGGAACGCTTTTCATATGACCGTATAGCGCCCGAGAGAGTCGCGTTCGATTCGACCCGCCATCTCCAGGTGCAACAGCAGGCGTTGTACGGTGCCTGCGTCCAGCTTGACGTGGCGGGCCAGTTCGTCCGGGTCTACCGGTGTTTTGTTAATGGAATGTAATAATCTTTCTTCGTTACTCCGGTCGAGTAAAAAATTGTAATTTTTTCCAGCGGTCTTCTCGTCCCCGGCGCTGTTTTCGTCCTCCAGGACATATCGCTGGCCGTCGGGACCCGGCGGCAGGACCGCAGGCACCGCGGCGATTATATCCGCGGCACTCTCAACCACAAATGCGCCCTGCTTGAGCAGCCGGTTGGTGCCGACGCTGCGGAAATCACCGGGAAAACCGGGCACCGCCCCGACATCGCGTCCCTGCTCCAGCGCCCATTTGGCCGTTATCAGGGCGCCACTGCGTCCGCCTGCCTCGACGACAACCACGGCGTGCGACAACGCGCTGATAATACGGTTACGGAGCGGGAATACAAATGCTTTTACGGAGGATCCCAGCCACTGCTCGGTGATGGCGCAGCCGTTTGCGGCGATGTCGAGGAGCAGACCGGCGTTTTCCTGCGGATAAGGAATATCCAGCCCCGTCCCGATAACGGCGATACCGCCGCCGCCCCCCTCGATGCTGCCGCGGTGCGCGGCGCTGTCGATACCCCTGGCGAGACCACTCACCACGGGGATTCCCCTCTCCGCCAGCTCTCGTCCCAGGCTGCGGGCCAGCGCGGCGCCGGGTGCGGTTGGCTTGCGCGTGCCGACAATCGCGACTCCCCGGCGATAAACCCCTTCCAGCGTACCCTTGTAAAACACCACCGGCGGCGCCTGCGGTATATGGCGGAGAAAACCGGGATAATATTCGTCCCACAAACAGAAGGCTTCACCCCGGATCCGCTCCAGCCGGTTCAGCTGGGCATTCCACTGAGACCACCTCACCGGCCCGATCTGCTTGCCCAGAATGTCCGACAGTCTCGACAATCCCGCTTCCGATCGCAGCTGGTCGAAGATCTCATCGGGTGGTTCCCGAAGCTTGAGACAATCAGAAGGCGTCGCTCCTTCCGCCATGAGCAACGCCAGTACCGCGTGAAAAGCCTTGAACTCCCTCGTTGTCATCTTCCACACCTCCCGTTATTCCCGCGTCGCCACTTAAGACGGGCGCAGGATTTTCGCCATCACAGACAACAGTTCCTTGATCCCTTCCTTTTTAATTGCCGAAATCGGCATAACCCGCTCGTGGAGCTCGGTAAGATTCTTATCCACACCCGCCGTCCCTCCCTCAATCAGGTCACACTTTGTCAGGACCAGCACGCTGGGCCGCTCCAGCAGCGCGGGATCATAACGCAGTAATTCGTTTTTCAACATGAGGTAGTCGGATGCCGGGTCCGGTGTGGTTACGTCCACCA
>CAYUDF010000847.1:0-1884 GCA_964443465.1 uncultured bacterium | reverse complement strand
CTGACGTCACCGCCGAAATCAACCCTGCCGATCTGTGTGCCTTTGGTATAACTCGCACCCAGACTTACAGATCCTTTCAGACGATGCCAGAAATCATCTTCAATCGGTGTGATCCGTACGATCTGCTCTTTTTCAAATGTTACAACCGAGGCGGGCAGAAAAACCCTAAAAGTCTGTTCCTCCAGTTTTGGAGTCCCGTAATACTTGTAGCCGTCGTGATCTTCTATCTCGAAATAGTACTGGCTGATCATACTAACGATATCGGTCCACTCGATCTGCACCGTGCCCATCGCGTCGGTGCTGAGATGCACCTTGCCCCGTTCGAGCATCTTGATTTCGCCGGTCAGGACGTCACCGTTCACCAGTTTCAGCACGTCGGTTTTGCTGCGTCCGAAACTATCCGACGCCGCCCCCACCATCGTTATGGTGAATACTACTAATATGAGCCACCTGGCTGTGGACATCTCAACCCGTCGTGTTTGGTTCTCCGGGTTTTGCCCGGACGAGGACGATCATACCGAGGGCGGCTGCCGCCGCGGACGCCCCCAGAATACCAACTTTTGCCGCGTCCAGCGAAGCGCCATCCATCGCAAGTCCGGCGATAAATATCGCCATGGTGAATCCGATTCCCGCCAGAAATCCGCCGCCCGTAATGTGGGTCCAGGTGACTCCCCGCGGTAAACTGGCGATCCCGGCTTTTATGGCGACAAAACTGAACAACACAATACCAAGGGGTTTACCCACGACCAACCCCAGCATGACGGCAATGGCGATGGGGTTGGAAAAATCCGACAGATGAATGGGAACGCCGGCGTTCGCAAGAGCGAAAACGGGCATGATTAAAAAACTTACGTAGGGGTGGAGGCGGTGTTCAAGACGCACGAGCGGCGATACGCCTTCGCGAGCTGCTTTTTCCACCTGGCTGAGGGTCGACAGCCCGTCGTCTGTTATTCGTTCGCCATGCAGATACAGCCCCGCTTTTATGACGGCCTGTTTGATTGTGCCTTTGTCGATCCAGCTGTGGGCCGGTGTCATCAATCCGAGAATAACGCCCGCGATCGTTGCGTGTACGCCGGACTCGTGAAACGCCAGCCATACGGCGATACCAAACAACGTATAAATCGGGACGCTTCTTACGCCAATCCGGGCAAGCGTTGAAATAACTCCGATACCAACAAAGCCGGCTATCAGCGCGACATAGTTGAGACTTTCGGTGTATCCAATGGCGATGACCAGAATTGCGCCGATATCGTCGGCGATGGCGAGGGATAGCAGCAAAACACGGAGACTGAGGGGCACCCTTCTTCCGAGCACCGCCATACAACCGACCACAAACGCGATGTCGGTGGCAATCGGAACCCCCCAACCGGATTCTCCGGCCTGGCCATACTGGAGCAACAGGTAGATAAGCGCGGGCGCGATCATACCGCCCAGCGCGGCCACAATCGGCAGCGCGGCCCGGCGGGGATCGCGCAATTCACCGAGCACCAGTTCCCTTTTGACTTCCAGCCCGACCGTGAAAAAGAAAATCGCCATCAGGCCGTCGTTGATCCAGTGTTTGAGCGAGTGGCTCATCTGAAAATTTCCGAACCCGATGCTGAATTCTGTTTTCCACAGGGAAAGAAACGAATCAGCCCATTGGGAATTGGCCAGAAAAAGAGCAAAGGCGGTTGCCGAGAGCAACACAATACCCCCCGAGGCTTCCACGTGAAGGAAACGCCTCAGGGGGGCAGTCAGTTTGTGGATCGGTTCCTGCGGAAACTGGACGTCGTTGTTTTCTCGGTTGGCCATGCCCCGTTCAACTCCCGTATTTGTCTTTGTTTACCAACCAAACAGGACGCCGGCGTTAACGCCGATACCGTTTCCACTCGCCGTTGCAAGATC
>CAYUDF010000846.1:0-1893 GCA_964443465.1 uncultured bacterium | reverse complement strand
CGCGGAAAATGTCAACATCCAATATTTAAAGGGGTAAACACGTGTGTGTCTCCGCCACGCCGACATAATTAAGAAATAAGGTAATTATTTAGTTTTATTGCAATGCCTTGAACAGCAAGGCGTTAACGGTACGACGGAGGAGTGTGATTCCCCTCCGTCTTACCGCCGAGAAACAGATTAATTGTGCAGATAATGTTGAGAAAAAAGAGAAAAATCGACAAGGTCGATGACGCCGTCGCAATTGTAGTCAAGACAGTTCAGGTAATGGTGGGGCGGCGACGTGTAACTCTGCGAAAACAACCCCAAGTCTATTACGTCCACCAAACAATCGCCGTTGATGTCGGGGCTTACAGAAATAATCGGAAAACAGGCCGACGATCCGGTTATGAAATCGCTGACAACAACCCCCTGCACAATCACCCAAATCCCGGTGGAATCACACCCGCCCGCTGCCAGTTGACCAGATATCGTGGTCCGGCCCTCGGCGTCGGTGGGTGAATCGGCGTTAATTGACAACGACCCGCCACAAAGAACCAGACCCGGATTATTGCAACCCATCAGCCAGAAATCCTCGGCGGGGATTCCGGGCATCGGTCTTGCGAGGCAATCTCTCGCGACTACAGTGATAGTCGCGCCCTGCGAGTCAAGCCGGTCACCGTCCCCCGACGGGCACACCAGGTAACATCCACCATCGGTTTCGGCGATTATACTGTCGCAGGGGATACCACTCGTTGAGACCTTGACTACTAACGGGACTACCTGTCAGCAGACCAACAGAACGAAAAAAACAAAAACAAAAAAATTTTGCGGGGCAACATTACAAGCTCCCTTCGAGGCAGGGGCGGCGGGCAGGATGATACTAACAGGTCGGGGCAAAATGTCAATCAGCATGTAAACACGAGGCAGAGATGGTGGGCGAAACAGGGCTTGAACCTGTGACCGCCTGCGTGTAAAGCAGGTGCTCTCCCAACTGAGCTATCCGCCCACCCCGTTTTATCAGAGGAAAGATAGAGGGACCAGGACACAATATCCCAGGACCAGCAGGACCGGCGATATCGAGATGTCGGCTCCCGCCAGCAGAATAAAGCCGGCGACAATCGAAACCATGCCGGCCGCAAAAATTTTCCATTTGAATTTGTGTGTCGACGAATTCGTCATTTTGGGTCCTTTCCCGACGATTGGACAGTTCACCACAAATTACGCCCGGTTGTCAACTGTCGGCCGGCAAATCCAGGGAATCGTTCAGGCGTCCACTCCTGAAACCGTCCGTCTCTACTTCGACTTTTTCGAAGCCGGCGTTTTTGATTTTTGTCACGATGCCCGGCCACAGCTCCGGATCAAACAACTTTTTGTGGTCTTCCACCGGCACCTCGATCCGCGCGGTTTCCTGGAGGTGCCGGACACGGCACGTAAGAAAACCGGCGTCCTTGAGTGCCCCTTCCGCCACTTCCACCTGTCGCAGTTTTTCAACCGTGACGGGCGACTGGTACGGGATGCGGGAGGCGAGACAGGGCGCGGCCGGTTTGTCCCACACTTCCAGGCCCAGGGCCCTGGCACATTCGCGAATCATCTGTTTGGTAAAACCGGCTTCGGTCAACGGCGCGACGATGTCCTGCTCGCCCGCGGCCCGCGATCCCGGCCGGTGGTCCGACTGGTCATCGACATTGGCGCCGTAAGCAATTACGGGATACCGGTCCCCCTGAACAAAGTTACGCATGGCCGAAAACAGCTCGTTCTTGCAGAAGTAGCACCGTTCCGGGGTGTTCTCCGCGTAACGGATATCTTCCATTTCGTTTGTATTTATTGTTTCGTACGGTATGCCGTGGGTGTCCAGAAAGCGGATCGCGTCGGTGTGTTCCCTCTCGGCGAGTGAGGGGGACACGGCGATGACGC
>CAYUDF010000845.1:0-1893 GCA_964443465.1 uncultured bacterium | reverse complement strand
GCGAACACGTCGGCCTGTTTGACGTCAGCCACATGGGTGAGTTTTTTGTTTCCGGCCCGGGAACTTTTGACTACCTCAATCGAGTGGCCACTAATAATTGTAAAAAAATCCCCCCCGACGGCGTCCTGTATTCGGTGATGTGCCGGGAAGACGGTACGGTCGTGGACGACCTGCTCGTAACGCGTCTCGGCGAGGACAGTGCGTTCCTGGTGGTCAACGCGTCAAACATCGACAAAGACTTTGCCCACATGCAGTCGCTACTGCCGGCCGAAGGCGTAACGCTGGAAAACCGGAGCGACGATATTGGTTTGCTCGCCGTACAGGGGCCGGACTCGCGTGATCTGCTGAAGACCTGTCCTCTGTTTGCGCCGATCAAAGATTCTCTGGACGAAATGGGTTACTATCGTTACCGGCAGCTCGAAGACAACGGCGACCAGTTTTTCGTCTCGAGAACGGGTTACACCGGTGAAGTCGGTTTTGAAATATTTGCTCCGGCGTCCCGTACGGCGGCGCTGTGGGACGAGATATCCGATCACGGCAAACAGTTCGGGTTGTCGCCGGTGGGGCTGGCCGCGCGCGATACACTCAGGTTCGAGGCGGCGTTCTGCCTTTACGGCCACGAACTGGACGATGAAACGTCCCCGCTCGAAGCCGGCCTGAAATGGGTTGTGAAATTCAAAAAATCCGATGGATTTGTGGGTATCGATAGACTTCTCTCCGAGAAAGAAAACGGTTCAAAGAAAAAACTGGTGGGGTTGGAGCTGGAGGGCAGGAACATCGCCCGCCAGGGATATGTCGTGATGTCCGGTAATGAAGTCGTCGGCAAGGTCACCAGCGGAACCTTTTCGCCGACGCTGGAAAAAAGTTTATGCATGGCCTACATTGACACGGACCGGCTGGACAGAGAAAGTTTCGAGGTGCAGGTCAGGAAAAAGGCCGTGAAATCAGTTTTGACTCAACTTCCGTTTTATGCCAGCAGGGCAAGATAACAGAGACCACCCGAAAGGAGATGGGGATGGACCTCAACAATATGTACTTCACAAAAGAACACGAATGGGTGCGGCCCGACGGGGATTCCGGCGACGTTGTAATCGGTGTCACCGAGTACGCCGCGGGGGAACTGGGCGACATTATTTTTATTGAACTCCCCGAAAAAGGCACGGAATTCAATACAGAAGATACCATCGGTACCATCGAAGCCGTTAAAACGGTTGCAGACCTTTTTGCGCCCATTTCGGGGACGGTTGCCGACGTCAATACCCAGCTGGAAGACCAGCCCGAACTGGTCAACTCCAGCCCTTATGAAGACGGCTGGTTCATAGAAATCACACCGGCCGATCCGGGAGAACTGGATAAACTGATGAATCACGACGCCTATCAGAAGATGATCGGAGAGGCATAGATCGATGCCATACCTATATCACACCGATCAGGATCGGAAAGATATGCTCGACCGCCTCGGTCTGAACACCGAGGACGAACTGTTCGAACAGATCCCCGCCAGATTCCATATAAATGAACTCCTCCCGATCGGGCGGGGCAAAACAGAACAAGAAACACGCCGAATGTTCGAAGACCTGTCCGTGCGCAACCGGCCGGCTTCGTGCTGGATCAGTTTCCTCGGCGGCGGAATTTACGACCACGTAATTCCGTCGGTTGTCGGGCATCTGATCGGCCGCCCGGAATTTGCCACGGCGTACACGCCGTATCAGCCCGAAGTGAGCCAGGGGACGCTGCAGTTGATTTTCGAATTCCAGACTCATATTTCACGCCTCACCGGCATGGATGTGGCCAATGCGTCGATGTATGACGCCTCTACGGCGCTGGCCGAAGCGACCCTGATGGCGGCCAAGATCAAACGCCGTGACAAAATTCTATACCCCGAAGGGCTGA
>CAYUDF010000844.1:0-1893 GCA_964443465.1 uncultured bacterium | reverse complement strand
GGGAATCAATCCACAAGAAACAGATCGAGACCGGTGTCATCCCCAAGGGTACAAAGCTGACCAAACGCACTTCGGAAATCCCGGCCTGGGATTCGCTCAATCCGGAGGAGAAAAAACTGTTCGCGCGCCAGATGGAAGTGTTTGCGGCGATGCTCGAACACGTGGACGCACAGATCGGCCGGGTTCTCGAAACCCTCGAACGTACCGGCCGCCTCGACAACACGCTTATCTTTGTCACCGCCGACAACGGCTCATCGGGAGAGGGCGGCCTGAGCGGCAGCTTCAACGAAACCTACGTGCTCAACGGCCTGCAGACGCCGTTTGAAGCCAACATGAAACACTACGAAGGGTGGGGTGGTCCCGACACCTACCCGCATTTCCACGCGGGCTGGGCTCTGGCGGGTAACACGCCGTTCCAGTACTTCAAGCAGATCGTCCACCGGGGCGGCATCCAGGACGCACTGGTCATCCACTGGCCAAAAGGCATCAAATCCAAAGGCGAAGTACGCAATCAGTATCACCACATTATCGACATCGCGCCGACGATTCTGGATGTGACCGGGATCGAGTTTTTAAAAGAACTGGACGGCGTCGAACAGATGCCATTCGACGGCGTAAGTATGGCGTACTCCTTTAACGACGCCAAAAAGCCAACGACCCATCCTGAGCAGTACTACGAGTTGTTCGGCAACCGCGCCATCTACAAGGACGGCTGGAAAGCCGTCACCATCCATGCCGGCCGTATGCCATGGAACCTCAACCGGGTACGGCCTTTCGAGGATGACGTCTGGGAGCTCTACCACATCGACGAAGATTTTTCCGAAGCAAACAACCTCGCCGACAAACACCCGGAAAGGCTGGCGGAACTCCAGAAGCGTTGGGAAGAACTGGCGTGGGCAAACAACGTCTATCCGCTGTATGACGACATGATCATGCGTATCTCCAAACAACAGGACAATCTGTTTGGTGACCGCAAGGAGTTCGTTTACTACTCTCCCGGCGCACGCCGTATCGCCGAAAAAGCCTCCGCGCCGGTCAAGGGCCGCTCGCACAGCATCGAGACGACACTCGACGTCACGGGCAAGGAAGAAGGTGTGATCATCGCCTGCGGCGGTTTCACCGGCGGGTACACGTTGTACATCAAGGACAACAAGGCATGCTACGACTACAACTACTACAACGGGCTCTACTATAATATCGAATCGACCCCGCTGCCGAAGGGTGAGGTACACATCAAGTTTAACTTCATCGAGGATGGAGGAACAACCAAGGGTATCCCCGGCGGTATCGGTGAGCTATACATCAACGGCAAAAAAGTGGGCGAAGTGAAAATGCCCGAGATGCACGTGTCGACGTTCTCGTTGTCAGAGACTTTTGACATCGGGATCGACGCCGGCACACCGGTGAGCAACAAATATAAAGTCACCAACCACTGGCCTTTCACGGGCAAACTGGACAAGGTCGTCGTCACGTTAACGGACTAAGCCTGCTATCAGGAGGTTACTATGCGATCGATCGTATTGAACTTGTTATTGGTGATTCTGGTGGTGGGAGCGGGTGTCGCATCCGCCCAGGAATCCGGTGGTATGGACGCGCACCTCACCAAAGACAACGTGGACTTTGGAAAAAAGGCGTACTCGCCATACGTGAACCACGCATACCCCGACCATATCTACTGGGGTGACACGCACCTCCACACCAAAAACTCGCCCGACGCCTATCTGTTCGGCGTGCGGCTGAGCCCGGAGACGGCGCTTAGGTTCGCGCGCGGCGAACAGGTGACCGCGACCCATGGCCTGCCGATCAAGCTGGTGCGGCCACTGGATTTCCTGGTGGTAGCCGACCACTCCGAGTACATGGGTTTCATGGATCGGCTGTTCAACGGCGATCCAC
>CAYUDF010000843.1:0-1901 GCA_964443465.1 uncultured bacterium | reverse complement strand
CGTGTCCGCGGTCATCGGGCAGGGCCATGGAATCAGTGTCCGCTGGCGCAAGACGGTCACGGCCGCCGATAAAATCCCCGCCAAGCTGTATTCCGAGATTTTTCATCTTGTTTCGATCCAGGACGACGTACTCAAGACACAATCAGCCATCAACTACACAATCCTCCACAGCGAAATTGAAAGCGTTCGCCTGGTGATCCCGGAAGACGTCAACGTGTTGTCCGTATCGGGTGAGGGTGTCGGTGAGTGGCAGGAATCAACACAGGACAACCAACGTGTACTCACCATCCCTTTTACTTATGGCAAGAAGGGGGCTGCTACCATCTACGTTACGACGGAGAAGTCCTTGTCAGAATCCGGACTCGCGAACGCTTTCGCGGGGTTTCGGACGCTGGACACCGTCCGCGAGACGGGATTCATCGGCATCGAGCTCGCGACGAGCGCCGAGGTTCTCGCCAGGGAAAACGACGGGCTGGAGCCCATCGCTGTTCAAAAACTCCCCCAACCGCTGATTAACCGGTCCGCCAGACCGCTGATGATGGGGTTCAAGTACCTCAAGCATCCCTTCAGCCTGGTGTTCGATGTCAAGAAACACGAGAAAGTCGCCGTCCCGGTGGCAACGATCAACTCGGCGAGTGTTGTGACTTTATTTACGGAGGACGGGAAGATGGTCCACCGGCTGGTCTATCAGGTCCGCAACAACGCCAAACAGTTCATCGAGATTCAGCTTCCCGAAAAGACCGACGTGTGGAGCGTGCTGGTCAATAGCCAGCCGGTCGAGTCATCGGTGAACGGCAAGGGCAAACTGCTCGTCCCGCTGATCCGGTCACAGTCGGTTAACAACACATTAAACACGTTTCCCGTCGAGGTAATTTACTGCACGGTACAGGACGGTTTTTCGCCTTATGGTTCGCGTGAATCCGTGCTCCCGTCGGTGGATATCCTGGTCAGTCAACTCATCTGGTCGGTGTATCTGCCCGACGATTACGCCTACATGTATTTCCAGAGCAGCCTCGAGAAAGAGGAAATGATCCGCGGTGTCAACGTCCTGACGCAGGCCCGCAGACGGTACAACCAGGACGCGATGGAGGCGATCAACCTGAGCGAGGGCTCCCGGCTCGGGCCGGAACAAATGAAAAAAGTCTACCGTGGCGGTGTCGCGGGAAGCTCGTTTCGCAATGTTCCGATGGAAGCGGACGAGGCCGTTCGGCAGATGAATGCCGAGCTCGAGTTCAGCGGCCGTCTCCAGGGGCTCGCCGACGCGGCGGAACTTCCCGCCACCAGCGGAACGATGGCGACGGGTGTACTGCCCGTGCACATACGCGTGCCTACCGGCGGCCAGGTATACCGCTTCGCCCGTACCATCATCCAGCCCAACGATCCCCTTTCGTTCAGTGTGGTCTACACCCGACTATGGGTTATCAGCCTGTTCAAGTGGATCCTGGTCTTGCTTGCCGTGTTGGTTGTTTACTGGAACCGGCGCCGGTTGATACGGATAGGCCAGATGGCCGCGGAGAGTGTGAAAACAGCGGCCGAATGGATACGCGGCAAAGAAGATACAATAGGACGCTATGTGCGCTCCGTCGTCACACCGTTTATCCTGTTCTTCCTGGTCGTGGTATTCTCGAATGTATCACTGAAACTAGCGATATTGTCCGCCGTGCTCTTTGCCGTGAGTGTTTGCTACCACTTCGGGCGCTTTTTAAGGAAGAGACTACAGGCGCGAACGAGCGTAAAAACACACGCTGGCGAGACCGGCGCTTCGTCGTAGGTCAGAAAAGCTGTATTTTTCCAATATCTAAAGCATCCCGCTTGTGGCGATGCTGACGCGGAACGCACCGTTTCTCGTGAGTCCTTTTGCAAAGTCAAATCGTACCACACCGTCGAATATCGACAGCCCG
>CAYUDF010000842.1:0-1908 GCA_964443465.1 uncultured bacterium | reverse complement strand
GGTGGTGGACGCCGCAAAACCCACGTCCGCCGCCAGCAGTACCAGCGCCATACCGTACAGACGATCGTAACCCAGCCGGTACGCGACGATCAGAAAGACCGGTACCAGCGGAATAAATTCCTCTCCCATTCCCAGCGTCGACCCTCCGAGGGCGAGTACCGCCATCAGTACAACCGTCAGAACGGGACCCGAATGCCCCATCTTTCGAAGCAACCGGCCGATCACCGCTGTAATGACACCGGTCCTCTGTAGAATGCCGAATACACCACCGATGATAAAAATAAAGAAAATAATGTCCGCGGCCGCTTCCATCCCGCGCGGGATGGCCGTCAGAAAACCGTGCAGTCCCACCGGTGTCGCCTTGCCTTCGACTTTTTCGCCGAGCAGCACACTCTTCAAGGAGATATGTTTTTCTATCGATTTGTACGTGCCGGGAACGAGCAAGGTGCGTTCCTTGCCCTCCACGACCTTCGTTTCGCGTTCGTAGGAGCCGGACGGGATGATATACGTCAGCACACAGCAGACCAGTATGACAGCGGTCAACAGGACAAATACGTGCGGCACTTTGAATCTGGGTCTGTTCATCTTTACCTCAGGTATCCGGGGAGTATAGGCCAGCGTAGCCCTGCCGAACAAAGACTTTTTCAACTCTTTAATCCTTCCGCTGTTACGCGGACGTATTGTCAAAGGCGCTTCCGTGCACTACACTAATAACGTAAATCGTTCACTATAGACCTAATACTGCTAGATTTGACGGAAGGAATCGTCATGTCCGTCGACAGAGTACTGAAGGGCCACGACCTGTTCCAGTCGTTGAGCGTGGACGAAGCTCACAGAATCGCTGAATTCTCGTCGGTCAAACTTTACGACAGAAACGAGACGGTGTTCAACTACGGAGACCCCGGCGGCCACGTCTATATGCTAATGGATGGATCCGTGGATCTATTGTTGCCCGCGGAATCGCTGGAATTCAATATGGTGGTTTCCAGAATCGAGGTAGGGGAATTGTTCGGATTGTCGCCGTTGCTGGATTCTCCGAGGTATACCGCGTCAGCGGTTTGTCGCGATCAAACTGAACTGCTTTCCATTGAGGCGGATCGTTTCCGGGAATTGCTCAGAAACAATCCTGTAGTGGCGTTTGACACAATGAACCGGGTCGCACACATCTACTTCAACCGGTATATCGACGTGTTGAAAAGTTTGCAGGGTGTCGTGAACCAGGTATCGTTGATACGTTGATCCGACACAGGATCAACTCGACGAGTTTTGGCCATCAATTGCGGAGCGGATACTGCGCGACAGATTTCTGGCCAGTATCGGTTTTCGCACAAAGGTGTGTACACCCCGCCTGGCCGCCGTCGCCTGCGTCATCTCATCGCTGAAACCGCTTACCAGCACAACGGGTATGTTTTTCCTGAGTCCGCGAACCTCGCGTATCAGCTCCATGCCGGTCAGCTCCGGCATTGTCAAATCCGTGACAACCACATCATAGTCGGCGGGGTTTAACCGGAAGGCTTTCAGGGCTTCCAGCGGGTTGGAATATGCGTCCACGCTGTATCCCAGTTTTTCCAGAATCCGTTTTTCCAGATCGGCCAGCGCCACCTCGTCTTCTACCAGCAGAACTCTTTCGTCGCCGTGTATTTCTGATAACAGCTCCTCGACGCTCGACGGCATATCGCCCTCGAAGCACGGAATATAAACGTCAAACCGCGTGCCCGACCCATATTCGCTTTCGACATCAATCCCGCCGCTCAACCGCGTTACGATTCCGTGGACAACCGACAAACCCAGGCCGGTTCCTCGACCGATTTCTTTCGTTGTAAAAAACGGTTCAAATATACGCTCGACGTTAGCCTGGGCGATACCTGTCCCTGTGTCGGCCACACTCAAGTGAAAGTACCGTCCCGC
>CAYUDF010000841.1:0-1909 GCA_964443465.1 uncultured bacterium | reverse complement strand
ATTTACACTGCATTCGGGGCAGATGATTTTCGAACAGCGCAGCGGCGTGTGCAAGGACATCGCCGGCATGTTGATCACGATGATGCGCGCCGCGGGAATGGACAGTTACGCCGCCATGACCATGGCGGGTAGCCGGATCGACGAAGTGCCGGCCGACCAGTTCAACCACTGTGTGTGCGCGCTGCGCAAGGCCGATGGAACGATCGAGATGTACGACCCCACGTGGGTGCCATATAACAACAACATCTGGTCGCTGCTCGAAGCCGAACAGCACTACCTGGTGGGCACACCCGAGGGTAAGACGCTGTCGCGGATCGCGTACAGCCCCCCCGCGGAATCACCGCTTAAAGTCACACACGACGCCACACTGGACAAGGAAGGCACGCTGGAGGGCACGCTTCGCCTGGACGGTTCGGGCGCTCTGGACGGCCGTCTGCGCCGGATGGTCAGCGGAACCCGGCGCCCGGAGCTGGTTAACCTGTTCGCGCGGGTTCTCTCCCCCGTCAGCAACCGCGTCGAAAACATCCGCTACGAATTCCATCCGCCGGATGACTTCAGCAAGGACATGTGGATAACGATCCGTTACCGGATTCCACGTTTTGCCACACCGGTGGACGGCGGGTATGAGTTCTACAGCCCGATGATGCAGGTCGTGTTAAACGACGGCAACCTGTTCCGCGCCGGCCAGACGCACTGGGGCGAGGGACGGGAAACGGACCTGTTCCTGTACTACACGCAGAGGATCGATGGCACAGAGACGATCAAGTTACCCCGCGGTTACAACGTGGTTGAGCCGCCGTTCTCGGATGAAGTGGACGAGATGTACGCCTACTTCAAAGGGACCAGCTCTGTCAAAAGCGGCAAGCTGACCATCACCGGCAGCGCGGAGGTTCGAAGGCGGCAGATACCGCCCGACGGTTACGCCGGATTTAAACGCGCGATGGACGAAGCCCGGGGGTGGGGCGATACCTCCTACCGTATCGAGAAAGGAGGCAAGTCATGAAACGCTTCATTATCGTAACGTTTTTGCTTCTGTTATGTGCCACGCCACTTGCCGCCGCCACGATGGGAACATCCGACGGTCACGACCTCGACGCGCTGTGGGCGAGCGCGCAGAAGCAGTACGACCTGTCGACACACGACGGCATCCTGCTGCTGGAATCTCAGACCGTCACCATCCTGACCAACGGAAACAGGAAAACACGCGTCCACCGCGTGGTGTGGATCGGTTCGGCCCGTGGTATCCGCCAGTACGCCGATCTGCGTCTGCCGTTCAACTCGGTTAACTCCGAGCTGCAGGTTTTCGCGCTTCGTACGTGGCGTGACGGCACCTGGTGGCCCGACGAAAAAGTCATCAGCGAGACGGCCGTGGTACATACGCTTCCCCACGCCCTCGCGCTGGCCGACCAGTACACAGCGATGCGCGAAACGATGCTGCTCCACGACGGTGTCGAGCTGCCGTGTATCATGGAGACTATTTACGATATCGAGATCCGTGGCGTCGCGGCCAAAGGCACATGCGGCCTGTTTGTGATCCCGCAGCAGGACGACGCGGTGCGTGTCGAACTGACGATCAATGTACCCGACGGCCAGACGCTGAAGTTCCACGCGGGCAACGGCGCACCCGAACCCGGCGTCGACGGCAACAGTTCGAAGTGGACAATCGACAACGTCGGCCGTATCGGTGTGCCCCGGATCACCAACCCGGCGGCCTTCGCTCCGTACGTGTCGTGGTCGACGTGGCCCGACTGGAAAACGCTGGGCCGGATGATCTCGGGCAAGTTTGACGGAGCCGCTGTGGTTGGCGAAGAACTGGCTCGCGAGATCCGGACACATATCGAATTCGAACACAGCCCGGCCGCAAAAGCGCGCGCAGTGGTGGAGTTTGTCAACGAAACCACGCGCAGCA
>CAYUDF010000840.1:0-1919 GCA_964443465.1 uncultured bacterium | reverse complement strand
AAGTGTGGCAGGGGAGCTGGTGGAAGCGACGATCGGTGATACGGATTCGCCATTTGACTGGCTGGGTTATCCGCGGTACGACCCGAACCGGGACCGGGAGCCGCCGCCGGATCCGGTCACCGTTGATGTGGATTCTGAAATCCTGAAATTGTACGCCGGGAAGTACAGCCTTTCGCCGGATAAGACGGTGTTTGTCAATTTTCAAGACGGTGGATTGGTGGTATCCACGGACGAGATCACCTGGGTTCAGATGATTCCACTGGCGGAAAACAGGTTTTTTATCGAAGCGGAAGACTATCGTTTGGAGTTTGTTTCGGTTGATGGTAAAGTCAGCCACCTGAATCTCAATATTGGAGGCGCTGTTATACGCGCCGACAGACTCCGTTAACCGCTTCTGGAGGTAATAATGGACAAGAAATGCGTGGCCTGTGACAACACGGCCAACGACGTGCCGCTGGTTACTCTCGATTACAAGGGATCAACCCTGTGGATCTGCCCGCAGCACATGCCGCTGCTCATCCACAACCCCAAAGAGCTGGTTGGTATGCTGCCCGGCGCAGAAGACATGAAACCGGCGGATGATGTGTAGCAAGAGGGCGGAGGGCCCCGGTGGCTTCCGCCCCTACTCCACCTCCCCGTGCAGAAACCAGCACTGACGGCGCCGGTCGTAGTACAACCACAGGCACCGGCCCGTTTCCGTGCGCAGGAAATAGTACTCCCGGCCCACTTCCCGGGCCCACCACCCCCCCGTGACAATATACGGTCCGATCCGTTCGCTGACCCGGCGGTCCTCGTAAAGCGTGACCAGCGCCGCGCGCGGCTCGTTGCCCCTGCGCCGCGACAGAGCCAGCGGTCGCGAATAGATACGCCGCACCAGCGGCCGCAGCGCGACGTTTCGCGGGGACGGTTGTTCCACCCGTTTTATCGGGGTCCATTCGAACGTCGCTTCGGGCAGGTGGCCTTCGCGCAGCCGGGCCGACACGACGGCCTTATCCCCCAGGTCGGCGCGCACGCGGGCCAGCGCCCGGTTGGCCGCTTCAAGGTCGCGGGGTGACTGTTCCTCGAACAGGTTCCGCTGCCGGCGCGAGACGTCGGCGCTTTCTGCTTCCAGTTCCACCTCGCCCACACCGGACGACAACGACAACCCGGCCAGCCGGAGCCTCACCAGTTCGAGGATCTGCGGCGTTTCCAGCGTGGGGCTGGCCGGTTCGATACGCTCGGCGGCCCGGCCCCCGTCGTCGAACACAAAACGTATCCGCAGGGCGGCCATCAGCGTGTCGCGTTTCGACAACTCCGCCACCACCGGCTCCAGGAGTTGTTCAATCGTCGCCATCAGGCGATCGAGGCTGGATTCGGGGTAGTCAAAAATGGCGGTGCCGGAGGCGGGTTGCACGGGGTAGTCCGGTTGAAGCGGCGAGAACAGTTCTCCACGCGCCAGCTGGTGGAGCCGGAGAACGTCGCTTCCAAACCGTTTGCGCACCCCCGGCGCCGGAAGATCGAGAAAACCACCCAGTGTCCGGATACCCAGCCGGGCCAGCGTATCGCGCAACCGGGGTTCGAAACCGAGACGGTTGATCGGGACCCGGGCGGCGTGTGTCTGTTCTTCCTCGGGTGTATCGAACAACCGCACGCCGTCGATTGTTTTGGCCACCGCGTAGGTGCCGAAGCGTGAAAACCCGACCACAACCGAGGCCTGCAACTCCTGCTGGACCAGCATGGCGTGAATCAGCTCCGCCCACTGTTTCTGCGAGGGGTACAACAGCGACAACCCCGATGCTCCCAGCCAGAACACACCTGGTTCGTGTTCCGATGGTTCGACGTCCGCGGTGAAGGTGCGCATCTTTTCCGCCAGGTCTTCGATGGCTTTGGCAATCTCGCCAACCGGCACGACACCGGCGCGCAGCTGGCGCGACAGCGAA
>CAYUDF010000839.1:0-1921 GCA_964443465.1 uncultured bacterium | reverse complement strand
GGCGAGAGGGACGTTTGGAGGCGAGCCATAATAAGAGGGTCGATCTGCGAGCCGATCAAGTAGCGCAGCACCCTGCGAGCTATAATATGCTCGCGAGCGGGGCGAGGCGACCCGTCATGGCTGGTACTCCGCCGCGTGCAGGAGGCCGCAGGGGAGCCGTGCCCGGCTCGCGCCGCGTAACCGCACGCCCAAAACAACAGAAGCAGCGTCGGTGACGCCCATTACCGAGGATCCGCAGCGCGTCAATCGAGTAAAAAATTTATGGAGTCGTCCGGAGTGAATTCACGGACGTCTTCGCCCTTGCGGAACAACAACATATTCTTGCCGCCCAGAAGCGAGACCTCAGGGCCATCGACGCGCAGGATGCTCCCCTCGCGGAGGCCGACCACGTTCATGTCCGGATTCACTTCAATAAACTCCGCCAGCCTGTCGGCGCGCGTTTCCCCCTGGTGCTGCGGTAGTACCGCGTCCGTGTAGTGCGGGTTGATCTGAAACGACACTACACCCAGCGCGTCAAACGTACGCGGCTGAACGATCGGCATGTCGTTCGTTGTTTTAATCGTCGGGCACACCACGTTTGATCCCGCGCTCCAGCCCATATAGGGCAGACCCGCCGCGACGCGCTTTTTCAGCGGTTCCATCAGGCCGTTGGCATACATGGTTTCCACCAGGTGAAACGTGTTGCCACCGCCGACGGCAATCGCGTCCGTTTTTTCCAGTGCTGCCACCGCGTCCGGCACTTCGTGCACCGATTCCAGTTCGTAACCAATCTCGGCGTAGCGCTCGCGCACCTTGGTCGTGTACGTGTCCCAGTCAACCGTCACACCCGCGTACGGAACAAACAAAACTTTCTTCACCGAGTCGCCCAGAAAATCCTTCAGATCTCCCATCGCGTGTTCCAGGTATCCTTTCTGGTAACACGTCGAGTTGCTCAATAGTAACAATCTCACGTTATTCACTCCTGCTGACGATCTGAATCAGGTGAAATCCAAACTGCGTCTGGATCGGTCCGTGGGTTTTTCCAACTTCTTCACTGAAAACCACCGTATCAAATTCCGGCACCATCCGGCCGGGACCAAACTCACCCAGGTCGCCGCCCTGCTGTCCCGAGGGACACGTCGAGTGCTGCTTTGCCATATCTTCGAAATCCGCTCCCGCTTCGATCTGCTTTTTCAGGTCCTCGCACTGTTCCTGTGTTGCCACCAGGATGTGCCGTGCACGTGCTACAGCCACTTTGATTCCTCCTTGTTAAATAAAATTGTTGAGCGCTGATTCTATCACAAGTCACCACACGCCGGATGATCGTTCATGAGGTGTATCTTTTTTTCACACTTTCACAACAACTCGCCCCCAGATGGTCACAACCCTATCACGCAACGCTATAAATATCAACAGGATATATCTTCTGGACAAATTTGCGGTGGTGGCATAACACTTGCGCATACGGTATCTGAAATGAAAGCGATTTACGCACTGAGACTTGTCTGCTTCCGAATCCTGCCGGTTCTGCTGATCCTGGCGGCGGCGCCGGCCCTGGCCGGGGACGGGGATCCGCCGGACCGGACCCTTCGGCTCGAATCCATCGAAATCGACGGCAACAAACGCGCCACCGACAAAATCATACTGGGCCACCTCGGGCTGACTCCGGGCGACCCCGTCACCGCCCTGGCGCTGGAATCCGGGCGTGCCCGGCTGCTCGTCACCGACTACTTCTCCGAAGTCGACTTTTCCACCCGCCCCGGGACGCGGCGCGGCGACGTGATTCTGGTTATACGGGTAAAAGAAAAAAGTTATCCCGGTTTCGAAACGGGATTCGGGTATCACGATTTGTACGGATGGTTCCTCACGCTGGGTGGGTTGAGGTTTGACAACATGTTCGGCCTGGAATCGCGGTTGCGGATCGGCCTGCGGCTGGGGTGGC
>CAYUDF010000838.1:0-1923 GCA_964443465.1 uncultured bacterium | reverse complement strand
CTGCGGATCTGCTGGTTGGCGAATTCGCTCCACTGCGAATCCGTGGATGCCTTGCCGAATGCCGTGATGGCTTCGTCAAAACTGCCTTCTCCCGCCAGAGCCATGCCCCGGGCGCACGCCAGTCCGGGTGTTTCCGGAAAAACCGCCCGGGCCTCATCGAGAAGATCGAGTGCCCGGCTGTACTTGCCGCGCTGGTTCAGCAAATCCGCCTGGGCCAGTATCACCGGCTCCATTTCGCGAACGATTCCTCTTTTTTCGATCGCTTCATCGTAGACCCGGATTGCGCTGTCGGTCCGTCCCATCTGATCGAGTGTCCGGGCGAGGCCGACCCGCGCGTCAATACTATTGGGATTTGCGTCGACGGCCGCGCGGTAGCATGGGAGCGCTTCCTTGTAATCGCCTTCGTTGAGGTGAATGTACGCCAGCAGCATGTTGGTTTTAAAATCGCCGGGGTAGCGCTGGTTGAACAATTTCAGTGTTTCAGCGGCTTCTCCGTAGCGCTTTAAATCGAAAAGGGTTCTTCCCAGCGCCCGGTGTGCCGATTTTGTGGAAACACCACCCATTGAGACCGCGCGCTTCAACCAGGGAAGGGCGTTTTCGGTATCACCGGAATCCAGCAGTAACATCCCTGTTTTCGAGACAAGAAGCGCCGAGTCCGGCTGCCGCGCGACGGCCCGTTCGAGGTAACTGAGGGCTTCCGTTTGTCTCCCCGCGGCCAGCAGCGCGTCCGCCATACCTGCGTAATCACCGGCTGTGGTCTCGGGCAGATCGGTGAGTCTTTCGTAATAATGAATGGCGCTCGCCGGATCGTTGGTATCTATGGCCAGGTCCGCCTGGCCGCGCAGCGCGGGCGCGTAGTCCGGTCGGAGGTCCAAGACTTCGTCGTACAGTGATTTGGCAGAGGAATAATCACCGGCATCAGCGGCCGCACGTCCGGATTCCACCAGACTGTCGGGATCGGCGGGCCCCATACCGGTTCCGCCGGACGGAACGGACCCGCCCAGGCAACCGGCCAGACCGAAACAGGCGGCGATAACAAAGAAAAGGGAGCAGACGATAGTCCGCTCCCTTGAATTGTGTGTTCCGGTTCCGATCAACAAAATACTCTAACGGATAACAACGAACTTCCCGATCTTGCGCTGGAAATTCGTATTGTTGTCGGTTTCAACCGAATACATGTAGATGCCGCTGGTGACGTCCTGCAGGTTGCGGCTCACCAGATCCCATTCTACCGTGCCGCAGGCCACGCATTCGCCGCCGAAACGCAGCTCCTGCACCAGGTCTCCGGCCAGCGTGTAGATACGGATCGTGCCGTTGTCACGCGGCAGGTTCCGGAACTCAACCTTGATACCCGTCGGGTCGTTGTTATTCGGATTCAAACTCCACGGACCCATCGATTCCGTGGTCGCCGGGTTGGGCACCACGTAGATTTCGCCGCGGTCATACTCATAATCGACCTGCGATACCGACTGGGGCTCCACAAATGTGAAGTTGGATGACGGGTCACCCACCTTGCCCTCACCGAGAACTGTCTGATTGCCCACCGTGGATATCGAGTGATCCAGAGCCGTTACTGCGTAGAAGTATGGCCGGCCCAGATGCATCGATCTGTCGATGTAACGATAGTACTGGCGGCCCTTTTCGAGGCCCAGCTCCCATTGGGCGAGCCTGTTGAGGGTGTCACAGACCGCGTCGTCCGTACCCGGTGGGCACGGCGGATCTGATCCGGGGAATTCCTGAACGTATTCGATCATGGCCCGGACGAGTTCGTCACGTCTGGCCGCTGACATGATGTGGGGTACCAGAGGCTCGTAACGAAACTTGTTGAGCCCGGTATCCTCACCGAAGTTGTTTGCGACGTCCGCCTGAAACAGCAGCTTCCACAACTCGTGCGCCGGTCCGTTGGCGATCGACGTACCCAGC
>CAYUDF010000837.1:0-1927 GCA_964443465.1 uncultured bacterium | reverse complement strand
AGCGATTCGAATGGGGTCAGTAAGGATCACGCTTGCATGAATCTGTCTGGACGCTGGTTCGATTCCCGCCGCCTCCACCAACAACCTGATCCGTGAATTGCTGATAGGGATCGCGATGCGCAAGAAGGGCATTCGCGAACCTTTCTGCTACCACCCGGGCATTCTTGGCGGAAACCGCGAATCGGCAAACTAGATGTAGGGCCACGCATGGGGCGACACTTCACGTTAGGCGACGAGTCGCCCAAGTTCTTGAATGGCCTGCACTTCAGCTCTTCGTAATGTGCATAAGCGGGCTTGAACAGCGTCCCGTTTCGGGACGCCATTATTCTATCGCCTTGCGTCTCCACCGTTCGCATTGCTCAAACAGTAGCGACGCACGGACCCACTCCGGTCTCACCGGAAATCGAAGCTACGCCGCCATAAGTGCTTTAGCAACATCAGCGGCGGTTCGATTAACGTGTATTTGGGGACGCCAATTTATAACTCACTATAACATAATGGACTACAGGAGTTTTCGTGTGCTTGTTTTGGCTGCTCGTGGTAGCATTCACGGCCGTGGGCTACGGGAACAAGGAGCCACCGATGGCAACCGCTGTGTATTTGGTTGGCGCGGCTGTTGAGCGGACCCCGGACAAGAGCAAGAACGATGAACCAGACTGTTGTGAAAAAGAACGGGGCAAAGCGCGCCACATCGAGTTTCGAAGACTCCCGGATTTGGCGGCTAAAGCTTCGTCTTCAGTTTACGGGATGGCTTCAGTACATCCCCAATGTGCTCATCGCGCTCATCTTCCTCCTCGTTGCCGCAGCGGGTTGGATGATCGGAGCTTGGCCGCTTCCCCTGTTTTGGTTGCCGTTTGGGATTGGCTGTCTTTTGTTTGCCGTCCTCATCTTCGACATTACGACGGTCAAGTTTGGATTGCGGCCGATCGAAGCTCTCCCCAAACGCAGAGAGGATATGGGAGCATTCGATCTGATGCGCGTCCGTCGCTCTTGCCGCTCGTTCCAACCTCGCAATTTGGCTGCTTCCGATCACGCTGAGCTCATGGAAAGCGTCCGCACCCACAGTCAACCCGACCTGCAGCTTGGCACGCGCCCGATACGTTTCGAATACATTGCAGCCCCTCTTACGGTCTGGCCAGTCGTTGGTTGCGGCGAATTCCTCGTTGCGATCGCACCGCACGAATATGATCGCCTCGCTGTCGTAGACGTAGGCAGAAGTCTGCAAAAGGTTGTTCTCGACGCCACGCGGATGGGGCTGGCGACCTGTTGGATCGGACCGGGCGCTGACCAGAAAAGCATCGCAAAAAAATTGGGCAACCGTTTTAATCCCGATGAAGACCATATCATTTGCGTCTGCGCAGTGGGATATTCGTCATTTTTCAAACCCACGACCCTGCGGGTCATACAATTGTCGCAACGCCACCGTTTGCCGCTCACATCGCTTTTCTTTTCCGATCCACATTTTCAGGAACCTCTGGACGTCGACGCACACCCATTCGATTCCTTTGGGCGGTGCTACGAGGTGTGCCAGTGGTCACCATCTTCCTTCAACGAGCAGACAACCAGATGCGTTGCAGTGATGGAACAGGTTGTAGGGGAAGAGAGGCTGGCAAGGTTCGACTTCTTTGCTGCTACGACCTCACGATATTATGCAGCGGTGGCGCTGGGTATCTGGTGTGCCAACTGGGAAACAGGATGCGAAGCTCTGGGAAAAAAGGGGCATTTCTCCATCCTGACACCGGCGGAACGAGGAATTCAGGAGCCCTCTGAGCTACCTCGATACGACGTCAGTTGGGTGGTTGCCAATCTTGAGACTGAGCAACCTTAAGCGATAGTCTGAAAGGACAGCAGCGCTTTGGCAACATCGACGGCGGTTCGATTAACGTGTATTTGGGGACGCCACTTTATCTACTGGCCTATAACCCAA
>CAYUDF010000836.1:0-1930 GCA_964443465.1 uncultured bacterium | reverse complement strand
TTCGCCTCAATGATCTCGGCCGCCTTCATTACGAGAGAGCATTCTACCCGGAAGCGGAACAACTCCACAGGCAGGCGTACGAGATGTACCGGAAAGTCCATGACGGACCGCACTCCAGTATAGCGATGTCGCTGGGGTTTCTTGCCCGGACGCGCGAAGCGCGGGATGATATCGACGGAGCCTTCGAAGCTCAGACCCAGGCGGTGGATATCATCCGCGAAGTACGCTCCGACAACAATCCGCTGAGATTGGTAATGGAAATCGAGCTTGCCAACCTGCTCCAGAAAAAAGGAGACCTCAAAGAAGCGGGTCTCATCAAGCGCGAAGCGCTCGAAAAACTGGAGGAAATACTGCCGGAAGATCATCCCCGCGTCGCTTTAGCCCGTTGCAGTGTGGCATCTCTGGCTTTCGAAACGGGTAATGTTCAGGGAGCGAAAGAGCTCTATGGCAACGCGCTGGCGATCCGCCGCCGCAACCTGCCGCCCCTGAATCCGCGCCTCGCGGCTACGATGATTGACCTGGGTGTCGTACTTTGTGAATTGGGCGAAACGGAAGACGCCGTCTCCCTGATCGAAGAAGGCCTGGAAATATACACGTCGGTTTCAGCCGACGACCATCCCCGTGTCATCCGTACCAGGGAAAAACTGGATCTGTGTGCGGGCCGATAACTCATAACGTTGACATTCTTTTTGGATACATTTACATTAGCCACAATTTATAACTGTATCCTCATGATCAGACGGCGATACGAATAATCATGGAACGTAACGATTTCTCAGGTCCCCTGTTTCTCGTGGGAATGCCCCGCAGCGGCACCAAGCTGCTGCTCTCACTGCTCAACAATAGCCCGCAGGTCAAGATTTGTACGCTGGAAACAGATTTCCTTCCGTACTGGATCGGCAAATGGGCTCACTACGGTGACCTGTCCGATCGATCAAAGTTCTCCATGTTAGTTCGCGAGACGGCGAAGGTTCCTTTTTTTATCAACCTGCGGTTCTACAATCGCCCGGTTGCTGAGGAACAGTGGTATGAGGCCTGCCCGAATTACGCCGCCGCGGGTGTGTTTGAAGCCCTGCTTCGCCTCGAATCGGGTGCCACGGCGGCGTCCGACATATGGGGCGACAAATCGCCGTCGTATACGCGGCACGTCGCTCTTTTGCAGGATCATTACCCAACGGCGCGGTTTATTCACATTATTCGGGACGTGAGGGATTACTGCCTCTCAATTAACGCCGCCTGGGGCAAGAACATGATTCGCGCGGCGCAGCGGTGGACGGACGACGTAACAAGCGCAAGGGCTGCCGGCCGGCGCAGGCCCGATACCTACGCCGAAGTCAGGTACGAAGACCTCCTGGCCGATCCGGGGGGAGTTATGGAAAAATTATGCCGGTTCCTCGATATCGAGTTTCAACCGGGCATGACACAACTGAAAAAGCCCACGGAACAGGTTGGCGACGCAAAAAAAGCGGAGATCAAAAAAGATAACGTCCAGAAGTATCTCAGTAAAATGAATCCGAAGACACGCCGAACGATTGAGGCCGTAGCCGGGACCGTCCTCGAGGATCTGGGATATCCGATTGACGATGGCATTCCGGTAAAAAGAATCGGCAGATGCCGGATGTTGACATACCAGGTATCCGATGCTTTTGGATTGTTTCGTAGTTCGGTTCGTGAAAGGGGATTCTGGGGCGCTTTATGGTGGAATACCCGCTCTTTGATGACGAAACGATAGACTGCGCGATCTTTACCGCTACTTGGTCTCGATAAGTCGTTACTTGACACTATCAGCCGTGAATTCTATATTTTAGACGGATCCCATCCTCTCGCCTGATCCGTCACCAGAACCTCACCTGCCATTACTTCGGAAAACGCCCCGCGCAAAGCCAGACATATCGGAAATTGTCCGATGTGGGGATCTGTGTGTTCAAAC
>CAYUDF010000835.1:0-1930 GCA_964443465.1 uncultured bacterium | reverse complement strand
GCTCGAAAGACGGCAACGACTATCTGCTCAACCTGATCGATACCCCCGGACACGTGGATTTTTCCTACGAGGTATCCCGGAGTCTGTCGGCCTGCGAAGGGGCGATTCTGGTTGTGGACGCCGCCCAGGGTATACAGGCCCAGACAGTAAGCAATGTGTATCTCGCCATCGAGCACGGCCTGGAGGTCATTCCCGTCATCAACAAGATCGATCTGCCTTCTGCGCGTGTCGAAGAAGTTACGCACGAACTGGTTGGGCTCCTGGGTGTGGAAGAAGAAGAGATTCTCAAAGTGAGCGCCCGCGAGGGCACCGGCGTCGAAGAATTGCTGGAGCGGGTGATCGAGATCGTACCGCCGCCGACGGGAGATCCGGCCGGTAAACTGAAAACGCTGATATTCGACTCGTTTTTTGACGTGTACAAAGGCGTTGTGATCTATGTCCGCGTCGTCGACGGCATCCTTCGATCAGGACAAAAGGTACGCATGTTGTCGAACGGCCGTGTGTTCGAAGCGATGGAAATCGGCTTTTTCCGCCTGACCATGGAGCGGGCCGGCGAGCTGCGGGCGGGTGAAGTGGGATATATCGTTACCGGTATTAAAAGTCTCAGCGAGACGAAGGTGGGGGACACCGTTACCCTGGACGACAATCCGTGTGAGAGCGCGCTGCCCGGATTCCGTGACATCAAGCCGATGGTTTTCAGCGGGCTCTACCCGGTCGACTCTGACGACTACGAAGCGCTTCGCGACGCACTCGAAAAGCTGCAGATGAACGACTCGTCTTTTGTATACGAACCGGAGTCGTCTGAGGCCCTGGGGTTTGGTTTTCGATGCGGTTTTCTGGGATTGCTGCACATGGAGATCATTCAGGAACGGCTCGAACGCGAGTATGCCCTGAACCTCATAACGACAATGCCCAACGTCGAATACATGGTTTACTTAAAGGACGGAACGATCCGGGAAATCGACAATCCGGCGAGATATCCGGACGCCGGCGCGATCGACCACGTGCGTGAACCGCTGGTGAGCGTTGAGGTGATCACACCACCCGAGTATGTCGGTGCGATCATGAAACTTAACAAAGAGCGCCGCGGAACGTACCGGGAAATGGAGTATCTCACCCCGGAGCGTGCGGCGCTGCGCTACGATATGCCGCTGGCGGAAATCCTGATAGACTATTATGATAGGTTGAAAAGTATCAGCCGGGGGTACGCCAGCCTGGACTACGACCTTAAGGGCCACGAAGCCGGCGACCTGGTTCGCCTGGATATCGCACTCAACGATGACCCGGTTGACGCGCTGTCGATGATCGTTCACCGTGACCAGGCGTACCGGATTGGCCGGGATATGGCCTCCAGGCTGAAGGAAGTCATCCCGAGACAGATGTACGAAGTGGCCATCCAGGCGTGCCTGGGCAGCAAAGTCATCTCGCGCACAAACGTCAAGGCACTACGGAAAAACGTCACCGCCAAGTGTTACGGGGGCGATATCACCAGAAAACGCAAACTTTTAGAAAAACAAAAAGAAGGTAAAAAGCGTATGAAAATGGTAGGTAAGGTTGAAGTTCCCCAGGAAGCCTTCCTTGCTATTTTGAAAGTGGAGCGGTCGAGCTAGAGCGGATTGCCCCGTTGGACGGTATAAAATAAGAAGAGATAATAAGTTATGGAACCTACGGTTAAAAAAACCAAACGCCACAAAAAGTCAATTGTCAGGGAATACGCCGAAATTATTGTTCTCGCCGTGGCCCTCGCGCTGTTCGTGAGAACATTTTTTGTCCAGGCATTCCGGATTCCTTCGGAATCGATGGAAGACACTCTGCTGGTCGGGGATTTTCTGTTCGCCAACAAGTTTATCTACGGGGCCAAGCTACCTTTTGTGGACTGGCGACTGCCCGAGATCCGCGATCCCCAGCCGGGTGACATCATCATATTCAA
>CAYUDF010000834.1:0-1931 GCA_964443465.1 uncultured bacterium | reverse complement strand
ACACGTATGCACAGGTTTGTGGATGGGAGGGGTCCTGCCAGAACAGAGGGTTCGTTATTCCAACATGCAGGATCGAAGCGATCGGGTCTTGTTACTCTTCCTCCTTTGTGTGGATCCCTTCGATTCCCGGTGACAATTTGATTTTTACCAATAACGCGGGTGGATTCGATCCCTACCTGTGGGAATACAGTCATCCCACCGGCCATGGAACAGCGTCGATGGCGATTACAGTCGGCTTCGGGCTGTGACAGCAGGTAGGAACGATCCTTTAGTGGATATTCGGACAGAGTGATCGGAATGCCAACTAACTGGTTGACAATAAGGCATTCTGGACTCACAATAGTAGTTTCCAGCCATTTTTATCTACCATATACATCTTGAACGAGGAGCGGCCATGAACAAGGCACAGGAAATTGCTACGATACAAGAAGAATGGAAAACCGATCCCCGGTGGAAGGGTGTTACACGGGATTATACAGCGGAAGACGTGATCAGGCTGCGGGGTTCGATCCGTATCGAACACACATTGGCAACCCTGGGCTCGAAACGGTTGTGGAAACTGGTTAACGAACAACCTTACGTCCACTCGCTCGGCGCAATGACCGGCTCTCAGGCTGTACAGATGGTGCAGTCGGGTTTGCTCGCGATTTACGTCAGTGGCTGGCAGGTAGCCGGCGACATGAACAGCGCGCTACAGACGTATCCGGACCAGAGCCTCTATCCCGTCGACAGCGTGCCCAACCTGGTGCGCCGCATTAACGCCGCTCTGCAACGGTCCGACCAGATTACGCACGAAGCGGGCCTCGACGAAAAGATGCCCTACTGGTACGCGCCGATCATTGCCGACGCCGAGGCCGGTTTCGGTGGCGTGTTGAACGCATTCGAATTGATGAAAGCGATGATCGAAGCGGGCGCCGCTGCTGTGCACTTCGAGGACCAGTTGTCTTCGTTTAAAAAATGCGGACACATGGGCGGCAAGGTACTCGCCCCGACGGGTGAAGCGATCAACAAGCTCAAGTCGGCAAGACTGGCTGCGGACGTAATGGGTGTTCCCACTGTCTTGATGGCGCGCACCGATGCCAACGCCGCCACGTTGCTCGCCAACGATGTGGACGAAAGGGATCACAAGTTTCTGACAGGCGACAAGACGGCGGAGGGTTTTTATCGCGTCAACGCCGGCCTGGACCAGGCGATCGACCGGGCGATTTCCTACGCACCCTACGCCGATCTCATCTGGTGTGAAACGGCCCGTCCTGACCTGGCCGAGGCAAAAAGGTTTGCCGAGGCCGTCAAAAAAGAGCATCCCGATCAGATCCTGTCCTATAACTGTTCGCCGTCGTTCAACTGGAAAGCCAACATCGACGACGCCACCATCGCAAAATTCCAGCGCGAGCTGGGCGCGATGGGTTACAAGTACCAGTTTGTTACACTCGCCGGTTTTCACTCGGTGAACACGGGCATGTTTGAACTCGCACACGCCTACCGCACACAAGGTATGGCGGCTTATTCCAAGTTGCAGGAGCGCGAGTTCGAGCTGGAAGGCGACCACGGTTACCGAGCCGTCAAACACCAGTCGTTTGTTGGCGCAGGTTATTTTGACGACGTGACAACAACCATCACGGGAGGCCGGTCGTCCACGACCGCGATGTCGGGTTCAACCGAAGAGGAACAGTTCAAGGAGCACACACCCGATTTCAAGGAAGCCGAGTCGCACCACGACGATGTTTCGCCATCGACGAAACTGATCGATGAAAACGAGAAGAAGAAATAAAGGGGAGCCCACGCAATAATGAATGAGGAAACGACGAAGGGCGAGGAAATCACGCTTCGTGACGCGCTTGCCGTCGAACGCAACGACCTCGCCGTCGAGCGAAACGACCTGGCTATCGAACGAAACGAGCTCGCCAACGAGCGCACCGTGTTGTCCTACG
>CAYUDF010000833.1:0-1932 GCA_964443465.1 uncultured bacterium | reverse complement strand
GCAGGCTGCGCGCGGCGGGGCGCCCCCATCGGCGCCACCCACGACGGGCTAGACGAAGAAGTCGCCGTGGACGTCGCCCCGGACCTTCGGTTATGGAGGCAGGAAGTCCGAGGCGCGCGGATACGCGGGGCGAGAGGGACGTTTGGAGGCGAGCTATAATAAGAGGGTCGATCTGCGAGCCGATCAAGGCGAGGCGACCCGTCATGGCTGGTAATGCGACGTCTGAGGGAGCCGCAGGGGAGCCGTGCCTGGGTCGCGCCGCGTAGCCGTGCGCCAAATAGCAAGGACTCCGCCACGCGGTGCAGGTGAGGCGACCAGCTCACACAGCAATGTAATGCGCGATGTACCGCAAAGCGGTAAGGAGCTTACACGCCGGTCGAAACTTCGAAAGCCGCGTCAGTATGCTTTGATTAGGGAGTTGATTCGTCGAGGGACGTGCTGTTTTCGAGGCGGGAGAAGCGCAGTTGCTGCGCGGTGAGATCTTCGTCGTGAAACAGCATCACGTCGGCAATTTCACCGTTTTCATAAACAGGCTCCAGGCGCGGGAATACAAACGCCTTGATCTTCGGGGCGCCCAGCTTCTGCTTGCGCTCTACGATGTTCGATTTCCACCCTTCGTCCAGGTGTGTGCCGAACTTGTCAAACAGTGCCTCCGCTGCTTTCTGGTTGCCCGTTGATTTAATCACCTGGATTTTGCGCAACAGGTCGCCGATTCCGTTACGGACCGTTTCCAGGTCGCCGAGAGAGACGTAGAAATCCCCGTCCTGCTCCACAATTTCGACGCCGTAGTCCCGGTCTTCGCCGCCGCCTTCGACCAGGTACATCAGGATCACATGGTTGCCTTTGTTGTGGGCTTCCCGTACTTCCAGTCCCGGGATCCGGTCGAATCGTGAGAACCACCCCTGCAGAAAGCTGATGTACATCGTTTCGACTACCGGGCGCTGTTCGAACAACGTGAAGGCGCCCAGCTCAATCAGCTTCGGGTCCGCGATGTGCCACAAGGCGACCAGGTCGGCGCGGCATTCTTCGAGTGCCGAGTACACGCGGCCGAGTCGCGAACGCGGATCGCCGGAGAGTTTCTCGTCCGGTTGCCCCGAGCCGTGTCCGATGATCTCGTGCATGTACACTTCGAGCGGCCGGATCAGCGTGCGCCCATATTTTAGTACGTTTTCCCTGTATTGCGGCAGGAAAAATTCCTCGACCGTTTTTTTCAGCAACTCCTCCGACCACGTATTGTCGATGTTGTGCAGAATTACGTTTTTACTGCCGTGGTCCCTTCGAAGGTCATTGTAGTTGGGCAGGTTATAAGCCGCGGGGGACACCGGCCCCGCATCACCCGTTTCTATCAGCACGTTTACCACGTTGGCGACCGGCCGGTTGATCTCCGTGCGTTTGTATTTGTCCGGCCACGGCATACGTTGTTCGAAATAGCGGGCGTTGTCGGCCATCTGGTCGATCAGCCCGCCGCCCGCCTTGAAACTGACGTTGCCTTCAAACTGTCCGATGACCCCTCGGGGGTCCAGGTAGACTTCGATGAATCCGTTGAGGTAATCCACTTCGTTGTTCGATTTCAGCCAGTGGACACTGTGCTCGCGAAAATCCTCCTCTTCGCCCGATTCGTAGTGCCTGATCAGAGCTTCGATCGATTTCTGCTGATCTTCCGAGTCGGCGAGCCCCAGCGCGAGCCGGAGAAAGTGATTGATCGTCTCCAGTTCCTCGCTGTACACGCCGCCGATTTTGTACACTTCGGGTACAATGTACCCGTCCTTTTTGGCGAACCTCACGTTTGGCCTGCCGGATTGCGATTCGTCAAGGCCATCCAGGTCTGCCGCCGTTACTCCTTTGTCCCAGTAATTGACCGCGCTGCCGGCGACAATATCCTCACCCTCGGACTGATTGGTCTGTAACGGCTCGAAATCGGCGTCGAAGATC
>CAYUDF010000832.1:0-1944 GCA_964443465.1 uncultured bacterium | reverse complement strand
CGTATTGCGCCAGTCGGTGTCAAAAAAGTCGATCCCAACCTCAGCGGAAACGCAGGGACCAACGGACAGAGAGCGGAACAGAAAAGACTGTGAGAATCAACCTGCTGTCCCCCGGCACTTCATTCCATTCCTGGATCTATCCCAAAAATCATCTGACCAGGGCAAACTTCCGGACCGCGTTCGCGCAAGGTCAGGGGGCATCAAGCGCCGTTTTGATATCCTCGATTGACGGCCGTTCCCACACATCACCTTTGACGTCCACCACTGGCAATCCCACACTACCGCCCTGGTACCACGAAGCAGCATATACCTTTTTCCACATCTCAACGCCGTTTTGGGTAACATCCACGTCTTTATAAATGTGGCGGATTTTTTCGTCATCGAGCGCCGATCGGGTGGCGGTCGTTATCCCGCAGGTGTCCCTGCCGTACACGATCACTTGTGGGGGCGGCGGCTGAACCTCCATGATTGTATTTTCTTCGTCACTTCCGCACCCCGGAATCCACAGGCAAGTTAAAACCAGAGCGAATTGAACAGCAATCCTGAGAATTCTTGTGCCGGAGAAAAAATCCATGGTATCACCGCGCGTTTTTTGACCTTCGACGAGCCCTCGGAATACAGATTTGTCCCCACAACCAGACAAATATCGCTATAATAATCGCCCCCCGATCAGCTGATTCAACCCGGAGGTATTATACCATGAAGTCTTTTGTTATGGTGGCAATGTTACTGATTATGTTTTCGTCCGTGGTGTTCGCAGAGGACCGGGCGACCGTACTCATTGGTGAGATGATCGAAGCGCACGGCGGCATGTCCACCTGGAACGCGACAAAAACCGTTTACTTCGAAGACTTGTGGACCCATCCCGGCGGCAATAAAAGTCCCGTTGCACAGGTCACCGTCGACCAGCACAGTCGCCGGGTCTATCACGACTATCCGGACCTGGATGCAACAATTGTGTGGGACGGTGAAAAAGCGTGGAGCACCAACTGGTCGATGCCCATACCGCCGCGGTTCATCGCCACGCTCAATTACTACTTTCTAACCCTTCCGTGGTTGATAAAGGATCCCGGCGTCAATCTGGGAGCACCGGGAACCGCCAAACTGTGGATGGACGGAACGGAGTACCACACTATCCGGGTCACCTACGACGCGGGTGTAGGTGATACGCCGGATGACTACTACGTCCTCTACATCGATCCTGACACAAAAATGCTCAAGGCGTGCGAGTACATCGTGACCTACACATCAATCCTGCCCGAGGGTGTGAGTCAGTCCCCCCCTCACGTGCTCGTCTATGAATCATTTGAGACAGTGGATGGATTGAAAGTACCGACAAAATTCACGATATATGAAAACGAAGAGTTTTACGCCGGTTGTGAGATCGGGAAATGGTCATTCAGCGAACCGTTCGACGAAGCTCGTATGACCATGCCGGAGGGAGCGGTTATCGATACGTCGCAACCGTAAACCGTTTACCGGAATAGCGATTACTATTTGAAAATCGGCGTGAACCTGCCGAAAACAAGAATCCGGGAATCGCGTGAATCTTGACGAATCGTCCAGATTGACATACACTTGTCCGGTATCTGGGGAGATGCATCACACCTTTTCTCCGCTACACACATCACATATCCCCTCCGATTTGAAGTCCGGTCCCCCCGTTGCGGGATCGTAACCCCAACTGCTTCATCAGGAGGTGTCTCATGAAACGCTACGCGTTTCTTTGCTGCTTTGTCTCGGTACTGTTCCTTTTTACCGGATGCAGTCAGGACAATTCCGCTCTACCCACTCAATCCGCCACAGCCGATCAATCCGTGGGTGTTACGGCCGACCCCGGAGTCATCGCCGTCGAGATCGTTGCCCGCGCTGGCTGGACAGTTGATCCCGACGCCGTTACCGATCCCCGGGACGGCGGCCCACTGCTGACCGGCGGTGGCGGAG
>CAYUDF010000831.1:0-1945 GCA_964443465.1 uncultured bacterium | reverse complement strand
ATGGGCGCCGGACCCTGCGAAACCGACCCGGTGTCTCCCGACGATGGCGGCAAACTGGAGCAATGTGCCGAGGTGGACTGCGCGGATCCGAAACTATCCGAGGAAGAATTAGCCCTGTGCTGTCCCGCTCCTGAATACGGGGTCGAACCCGCTTGCGAAGAGGTGAATTGTGCCGACCCGGATTTATCCGAGGAGGAATTAGCCCTGTGCTGTCCCGCTCCCGAATACGGGGTCGAACCCATCGCATGTAAAGATGTCTGTTGCGAGTGTGAATACGGGGTGATTCCCGAAGATGTGTACAAAGAGTGTTGCGCTCCGGCGCTCGAATACGGGGTTGAACCCATCGACTGCAACGAAGTCTGCTGCGAATGTGACTACGGAACTCCTCCGACGCCAGAAGAGATGGAAGAGTGTTGTAAATGAATTTGTGATGGGACATGCAGACATATTCTGTCCACCTCGCATCCCAAGCAATAGCCTTGCCAAATAACAGGACCTATACGATACTGATTTTTCACTGGAGGACGAATGCTGACGACAATTTTGTTGGTTGCGGGGCTCGTACTGCTCCTGGTGGTGCTGACGTTGCAACTCACCGGCGGAACCAAGGTAAATACACGGTTGGACGAGCTCAACCGACAGGCAGCCACGCGCATGGAACAGGGCGACACGCGGGTGCAGCGTCTCGAGGATATTTTCCGAGGGTTGGAAAAAGATCTACGGGAAGATGTGGACGGCGTTCGGGTGAAAGTGGATGAATCGCTGGAGAAAAACGCCCGGCAGCTCAACGAACGGGTACGGGAGCTGATTCAAACCAATAAGGAACAGCCCGCCGAGATCAGCGGCAAGGTGGAAACCCGCCTCGATAAGGGCTTTGAAAAAACCACCACCGTGTTTGCCGACGTAGTCAAGCGCCTCGCCCTCATCGATCAGGCGCAGGAGCGCATCGCCGAACTCTCGGGCAATGTGGTCAGTTTGCAGGAGGTGCTGGCGGATAAACGGTCCCGGGGCGCGTTCGGCGAGGTACAACTCAGCGCCCTCATTTCCAACATCATGCCCGAAACCAGTTATGCATTACAGCACACCCTGTCAAACGAAACGCGGGCCGACTGTGCGCTGTTCCTGCCGGCCCCCACTGGGACCATCTGCATCGACTCCAAGTTTCCCCTCGAAAACTACCAACGCATGACCGATCTCTCCGCTGGGGATGCAGACCGCGCCGCGGCGGAACGCCAGTTTCGGCAGGATATCAAAAAACATATTAAGGATATTTCCACCAAGTACATCATTCCGGGAGAAACCTCGGACGGGGCGGTAATGTTTATCCCGGCGGAGGCGGTCTTCGCCGAAATCCACGGCCATTATCCCGACCTGGTGGAAGATGCGCAGCACGCGCGGGTATGGATGGCATCGCCCACCACCATGATGGCTATTCTCACCACCAGCCGCGCCGTACTCAAAGACGCCGACACCCGCAAGCAAGTGAACGTCATCCAGAAGCACCTGGTCGCCCTGTCCGGCGACTTTTCCCGTTTTCAGGAGCGCATGAACAAGCTGGAGACGCACATCGGTCAGGCCAACCGCGACGTGGGCGACGTGAACAAGTCCGCAAAAAAAATCTCCGGCCGCTTCACCAAAATTGAACAGGTCGAGTTAGAGGGGGAAGACGTCCGCGCCCTTGAGGCCCCCGAAGACGATACCGAGTAATGGGATCCGGCCCTCGTTTCCTAAACTAGCTCTCCGTGTCCTCGTAAATCCCCACCAACAGAGCTTCGCCAACGGAGTGGGCATCAACGAATTCTTGGAACTCGGTGCCGGAGATATCCCCGGGATCGGGCCACAGGGCATCCAGCGCGTAAAGCGTAAAATGGTAATGGTGCGGCCCGTCGGACGGCGGGCACGGTCCGCCGTATCCGATTCGTCCGAAATCATTCTTCCCTTGCGC
>CAYUDF010000830.1:0-1955 GCA_964443465.1 uncultured bacterium | reverse complement strand
TATACGACACGTCGCTGTATGAAAACACGCACGCGTCAATTTTGTTTTCAGGAATGAACTTGACCAGTTCCTCTTCGGCAATAACAGGAATACCGTTGGGGTAAAGGTCACCGGACAGGCTGGGCGGATACATACGGCCCTCTATGTCGGGGATCTGCGTCGCCGAAAACGCGACAATTTCCACTTTTTCGTTGTTACGATACAAAACGTTGAAATTATGGAAATCTCTGCCCGCCGCCCCCATGATTAATATTCTTTCCTTAGCCATAAATCCTCGTCCTTTCTCTGCTACCGGTCCAGACCAGCACACGATTCATTTGATATCTGTTCAGAAGTTCTGTGCCCCGTCGGTTTCAGCTTTCCGTCGGCGGCTCTTGATCGGCGGAACATTCAATACGCCGTATAACTTCGCTTGTGGCATACCCTTCCCGCATCGGGAATCTCACGGTAAGGCCACCGTAACTGTTCAAAAATTCTTCTCCGACGATTTCGCCCGCGCCGTATTCTGCGCCCTTCACCAGCACATCGGGCCGGATTTTTGTAATCGTTTCCAGCGGTGTATCTTCCACGAACACCGTCACGTTATCTACCCACCGTATGGCCAGCAGTATTTCGGCTCTGACCATTTCGGGATAGACGGGCCTGTTTTCCCCCTTGAGGCGTTTCACGGAATCGTCGCTGTTGATACCGACGATCAGCACGTCCCCCTCCTTCGCAGCCGCTTCCAGAATCGCCAGGTGCCCCGGGTGAATCAGGTCGTAACACCCGTTGGTAAATACAATTTTTTTGCCGTTTTTGCGCAGGGCTTCCGCCCACGTTTCCAGGCCGTCGCTTGAGATCACCGATTCAGGATTCATTATCAAATGCCGCCAGCAGTGATTCTCTCGTGATTGACGACGTCCCCACTTCCTTCACCACTTCACCCGCCGCCTGGTTGGCCATCACAACCGTGTCGACCAGGTCGACTCCGGCGCCAAGGCCGGCCGCCAGAACACTGATCACCGTGTCCCCCGCGCCGGTTACGTCATAAACTTCTTTAGCCACCGTCGGGATATGAACTTCCCGCTCTTCGCCGTCTCCGTAGTAGAGGCTCATCCCGCGGTCGCCGCGTGTCACCAGCAACGCTTCCAGCGACAGGTCCCGGCGAATCGAATACCCGTCCGCTGAACCCACATCCCGGGTTCCAGGCGGCAACGACGAACCTTCCAGCGCTTCTTTAACGTTGGGGGTGATGATCGTCGCCCCCTTGTACCACGGAAAGTGTCCGACGTGAGGATCGACCAACACCGGTTTGCCGCGTTCGCGCCACTTCGTTATCAGGTCCCGCAGGAAAGTCTCCGCGATAACGCCCTTACCGTAATCGGAAATCAGCAGCGCGTCGGCGAGGTCGGCGCCGGCAGCGACTGTGTTGAACAGGTCGTCCCTCGCTTCACCCTGAACTTCTTCGATGGACTCGAAGTCGGCGCGTATCACCTGCTGATTCCGCGCGATGATACGAACTTTTTCGGTGGTTTCCCGTCCGCGGGCTTCGATCAGGCCCGACGCTTCTATATCACAACCGGCCAACAGGGACTTCACTTCCTCACCTTCCCGGTCATCCCCGACGATACCGGCGATTCGCACGTTTACTCCGAGCGCCCGCAGGTTGGCTGCTACGTTGGCGGAGCCGCCCAGGCGGGCGTTTTTATCGGTGACGCGAACGATTGGTACCGGCGCTTCCGGCGAGATGCGGTCGACATCTCCCCAGAAATACCGATCGAGCATTACATCACCCAGCACAAAAATTGTGGTGGACGAAAAACGCTGCGCGTACTCCTCTACACGCTGTTTCGACAAACACGGCGGGCCCGTCACAAGTATTTCTCCAAAAAAAATCAGGACCTTACGGGTAAGCTCCTACTGCCATCGCAACGAATCTAATTTGCGGGTATTTCTAAAACCGTAAATTATCATAC
>CAYUDF010000829.1:0-1957 GCA_964443465.1 uncultured bacterium | reverse complement strand
TTAGCAAATTTTTTGTGCGTCGCGCATTCCGACTGGGCAATTTCGTTTTCGTGGTGGGGAAAGATCAGGTCCTCGCCGCCACCGTGGAAATCAAACGTTTCCCCGAGATACTTCATCGACATCGCTGAGCACTCGATGTGCCACCCCGGTCGCCCGCGGCCCCAGGGGCTGTCCCACCCCGGCGCGGGTGGCTCGGAACCCTTCCAGAGGGCAAAATCCAGCGGATCTTCTTTATCTTCACCGACTTCGATACGGGCGCCGCTCTGGAGATCGTCGATGTTACGGCGCGACAACTTGCCGTAATCGGCCATCGTTCGCACGCGGAAATACACGTCGTTGCCCGCCTGGTAGGCGTGCCCCTTGTCCTCCAGCGTTTTGATCAGGTCCAGAATCTCCTGGATGTGCTCGGTCGCATGGGGATACACCGTCGCCGGCTTGATGTTGAGGGCTTTCGCCGCCTCGTGATAGGCGTCGATATTCCGTTGCGCGACTTCGCGGTAATCAATTCCTTCTTCCGAGGCCTTGTCGATGATTTTGTCGTCGATATCGGTGAAGTTCTGTATGTAGGTTACTTCGTAGCCGCAGTATTCCAGGTAACGCCGCACCATGTCACCCGATGCAAACGCCAGCATGTGCCCCATGTGCGGCCGATCCTGAACGGTCAAGCCACAGAAATAGATTCCGGCTTTACCCGGATTCACCGGTTCGAAATCCACTTTTTTCTGTTTGAACGTGTCGTACACCCTCAGTGCCATGACGTTTGCCTCACTGTGATTGTGGTTCCAATAAAAAAGTCCCCGGCCGGGGAGCGCCGCTCACCGTGCGTGCGAGCCGACATAGACAATAATAACAACTTATTTTGCCAGTGATAAGCGCAAAATCCGTTCTACCAGTCCCGTGTAAGAAATTCCCGCTTTCTTAGCCGCTTTGGGAACCAGGCTGGTCGACGTCATACCGGGCAGCGTGTTTACTTCCAGAAAATAGTGTGCGCTGTCTTTATCGAGACGAAAATCGACACGCCCGTACACGCGGCACCCGAATATATCGAAAGCCCGCTTCGCCGATTGCACCACCGAAGCTGCTGTCGCGTCGTCCAGTGGCGCGGGCACCAGATACTCGGTCGCACCGTGCTGGTACTTGTGAAAGTAGTCGTACAATCCGGACTTGGGCCGGATCTCCAGTAGGGGAAGGTCGGTTCCCTCCAGTATCGCTGCCGTGAGCTCGCGACCGGCGATAAACTGCTCCACCATGATTGTGTCGTCCACGAGAAATGCCCGTTGCGCGGCTTCTATCAGACCCGACGGGGAATCCACCACCGTCAACCCCACGCTGGATCCCTGGCTGTTAGGTTTGACCACAACCGGAAACGTGATCCCGGCATCCTCGACCGCTTTTTCCACCACAGACGGGTCGTCCGAAAAACCGGTCCGCTCGATACAAACCGAAGCCGCAATGGGGACACCAACCGACCGCGCCAGATGTTTGGACAACTGCTTGTCCATCGCCACCGCACTCGCTTCCATACCGCTGCCTGTGTACGGAATACCGGCATAGTCCAGCACCGCCTGGATGGTGCCGTCTTCACCGGCGCCTCCGTGTAACCCGTTCAGCACCACGTCGATATTGTATTGGTGATACCCGGCGAGTGTTTTCATAAAACCAAGCCGGCCGCCATAAATGTCGTCGATCACGTCTGGGGGTGTTTCAGCTATACCCGCGCCGCCGAATACCGCAGTCCCGTCTTCAGAAGGTTCGATGTCCGGTCGCGCCGGGTCGGCCACCAGCACACGAAAACCGGCGTCGCGTGCCGCATCGGCCATACCACGCGCGCTGTCCAGGGATACGTCGCGTTCGGCGGAATCTCCGCCGGCAAGAACCAGGACGTTTTTTGATTTGTGACTCATCGGAATCTCCGTGTTATTCAGATTCTGTTATTTGACCGCGTCGTCGAGCAGCC
>CAYUDF010000828.1:0-1963 GCA_964443465.1 uncultured bacterium | reverse complement strand
TTTTCTTTTATCACGAGATCAAAGGGCACCGGGGTCTCGTCCGCAAGCCCACTCGAAAACGTAACCCGGACAACATCGGATGCTGCCTGAGTACCGGATGGGCCAATTACACCCACCGCCGCAGTGCTGTCCACCAGCGATACGCTTCCGTCGCTTGATCTCAAAACGAGATCAACGGACCCGCTCGAGCTGCCCCCGCTGTTTATCATTTCGAGAGTCAGGTCAACAGTCTCACCTGCGTCGATCACGCCGTCACCGTTGCCGACGGTCCCGCCCGTGCTGTCGTCGTCGACCGTCATGTTGTTGAGGCTGACGTACGCGCTACTCGCACCGTTTACATTGATGGATCCCGCGTGCCGTATTTTGTTAAATGCGGTAACCACAACATCGATCTGGCCCGTGCTCTCCGCCCGAAAATCAAACGTGGCCAGTCCCGCGCCGTTGGTCGGACCATACTGATAATCATCCGTCCCCTTGCTGAGACACACCATTGCGCCCGCCACGGGGCTGCCGGACGAATAGACACTGACCTGTATGGATGAAGTCCCCATGACCACATCGGACACGTGGGTCACGTCGAGTGATTCCAGGGGCCCGGTCCACAGCATCATCTCGGGGTCGGCCAGAATCGTGTATATATAATGAGTATAAAGATCGGAGTTATCGGCCAAAGCAGCGATCGGAGTGCGTGACAATCTGGACCTGGCGAATGTTTCGCCGATATGAACCACGTCCTGTTTGAACAGCAGGTTGTAGTAATCGTACATAAGCAGTGACGACGCAATCGGAAACGCGCTTTCGTTGGATCCTATCGTGGACACCGCTCCGCCGTTGGGATTCAGCAACAGGTATTCCGCGAGGCAGTAGTAGCTGAATGCCACCGCCGTGCAGTTGAGTAGAAAGAAGTTGCTGTAACGCGATGCGTTGATCAGCGCATCTGCATCGTCGTTAACGATACTGCCGTCTCCGACGGACATGGTAAAACGAAACCCGTGCCCGATATGATTCACGTGGTTAAAACCAGAATCCAGGGAATCTATCGTCGTCGCTTTTGATTCCATGACGGACCCGGGGTAGTCATACCAGGTCTCGTACATTCGCGTCACCGAAAGGTTCGGGTCCGTGAGCGACTGACTGTAGATATTCTCCGCGAACAGTGTTCCGTTCATCGTGAAGGGCTCGCCGTGATCCCAGTCCCACGGGAACAACACTTCGGCCAGCAGAAGCACCTTTTTTGCGTATTCGTTATCAGTTGACGATTCGTAATCGATGACCTTATTTGTCATGATGTTGACTTCGGCCACACTTTTACTCGGTAATCTGCCCACGTAGACCTCGGCGTACAAGTCGGTATTATCCGCCGAGCCGCCTTCTCCGAAGTACTGATCGTGATCCGCGTTCCAGTCGCCGTCCAGACAGGCATAATACATATCAACGGGCAGGTCCTTCGTACCGAGGTAAAAACACGATCCCTGCCGCGGAGGGACCTGATCGGTATCTCCTCCCAGCAACACGTAGGTAATCCCCCACCTCGCGTAGGCGTCCTGAATGAAGAAGCGGATGGTTTCCTGAAGGTCGGAACCGTTACGATAGTTCGCCGCGATCCATTCCGTTGTCCGGATTACGGTGGGAACCCCCTTGGAAGTTTTCCAGTCGGCCAGTGTCTGGTAGGCGGCGGTAAGGGAGTCGTTGGTGATAATCACATAGTCAACCGGGCTGCCTTCGAGGGAAGGAAAGGAAGTCGGCTGAAAACCGCCGACGTCTTTCTTTATCGAACTTTCAGTAAAAGCGTATCTTCCGGCGTTTTCGGGATTCACAACGAAGCTTTCGAGTTGCCGTCTGATTCCGGGTCGGAATCCATCGATGTGCCGCTCCCGGGTGGCCAGTTCTGTCTCCGGCTCACCGGGTTTAGTAATCACCCTGACCGTTATATTTTTTGTCAGGGTCAGATCGCCGTCGTTCG
>CAYUDF010000827.1:0-1964 GCA_964443465.1 uncultured bacterium | reverse complement strand
ACAAGTCCAGTTTGCTTGCCGGCGCTGACTTCAGACACCGCCTGTTCCAGTTTTTCGCAGGGGGTCGCGTGGCCGGCGAGGAGGTTACCGGTGAAAACCGAACCGGTCTTCTGACGGTTCTGGGCGCCAGTGCCGACCTGCCGCGCAGACTGGAACTGCGCACGCGATGGGAAAAGAACCTCGGGAATGAGTGGGTCACCGAATTTCCCGACCGGCTGAAAACGCTGCTGGCCGTTCCTGTAACAAGGAATCTGCGAGTGACGGCCAGCCACGAATATTCCACCGCACCGGGGCGGCCGGGATCGAACCAGTTGCTCGCCGGCGTCGAGTCCAGGCTGGCCCCGCAAACCACCGTATATACGCGATATTCGATGAACCGAACAGCCGACGATGAGAGAATGGGCGCCGTGGCCGGGCTCCGCCAGGCCTTTCGGCTGGGTTACCACACCCGCGCGACACTGGCGCTGGAGGGTTACCAGTCGATGGCGGACCAGAGCGAAGACGAATACCTGTCGGTCAAAACGGGTCTCGCGTTGCGTGAAAACGATTCGCACGTGGTGGAAACACGCTACGAGTATCGCTGGCATCAGACACGAAGCAAACACCTGGTTCAGTTGATCGCCAATGCGCAGATGGCCAGAGGATTTTCGCTGTTGCTCAACGACGTCGTGTCTTACACCCCGTCCGATATCCAGGAAAACGGACTCAGCTACCGCGGCAAACTGGGTTTCGCCTACAGGCCGATCGGCCTGCCCGTGCAGACGTTGTTCAGCATAAAGAATCAGTACTTCAAGTACGCGCCGGTGGGACCGGACAACATCACGTGGAAACTGGTGCTCAGCGCGGATGCCAACATTATGCCGGCGGCGGCCCACGAGGTCCGTCTCAAGTACGCTTACAAGCGGGTGGAAGATTTCAGCTACGGAATCAGCGTCAACACCAGCGCCGACCTCGTTCTGGGGCAGTACATCTACAGGTTTGCACCGTACTGGGACGTCGATGTGTGGGGAAGAGTGTTGTCACAGCGCGGCGGAACGGTCGAAACAGGTTCGGGTGTTGAAGTGGGCCGGCTGTTTTTCCGGTGCGTGAGGGTAGCGGCGGGTTACAGCGGCGGCGGATTTACCGATCCCGACATCAGCGGGACCGATGCGTGGTCGAGGGGATTTGGTTTGAGGGTACAACTGATTTTGTCCGACTGGATTCTACAGGAATTCGGGGGTAAACCTTGAAAACAGTGAATCGACTTCTGGTTGTTTTATTGCTGCTCGTCGCAGCAGCACAATCCGCGTCCGCCGGAGAAGTCGTCGTAAACGGCGGGTTCGAGACGGGTGATTTTGGGCCGTCGTGGATACACGGGGCTTATCGGGGCGGAACCAGTAATCCGGCCAACGCCGACCACATCGTGGTTCTCGACCTGCCCTATTCCGGCAACTACTCAGCGCTGCTCGGATTTAAATACACGGTACAACGCCGTAACTGGCACGCGTACATGTACCAGGACGTCACGATTCCAGCGAATATTTCCAGGGCCGATCTCAATTTCAAGATTCGGATGCAGGGTTACGACAGCGATTACTACGATCCGTTTTATGTGGACATACGCGACACCGGTGGCGGTGTGCTGGAACGAATCTTCACCCTTTCGTTCAGCGAGTGGAATGACAAGTTCAAGGACAGCGGCTGGATCAGCGATGACGACACGGCGCCGGTCGGTTTTGATGTATCCGGCTACGCCGGACAGACGATCCGTTTGTATTTCGACCAGGGCAACCTGTACGACAACCTGTACGAAACGTGGACGTATGTCGACGATGTTTCACTGGTGTTTTACAAGTTTGTGGACCTGATCGCCGACGGTAACGGCGATGACGTATTTGGCAATCCCGGATCCGGTGCGGGGGCGTTCTCGCTAAAAAGCGGGATCGCCGGCGACGCGCTTGAATTCACCGTGGACGTGGAAAACG
>CAYUDF010000826.1:0-1972 GCA_964443465.1 uncultured bacterium | reverse complement strand
GCGCAGCCTGCGAGCACGGTGGGGGTAATCGGCGTCAGGACCCGCGACGGGCTAATATTCTTAGGTGTCGCGCCGGTGCTGCCCGAAACCGGGCCCAGCCCCAAGCCGGGCTGGCAGAGGAGGAGAGAATCACATATAATTCATGGGCACGGATAGGAAACTCTAAGAACGGAGAATGAATGCAGCAGCCAGTGAGAAAGATATTGTGGGTTGATGACGAGATTGAGCTTCTGAAGTCGCATGTGATATTCCTCGAGGAAAAAGGTTATTCCGTGGCGACCGCCGCCAATGGCGAGGACGCCGTGGAGATGGTATCCAAGACACGCTACGACATCATGTTGCTCGACGAGTCCATGCCCGGTATGGGCGGTTTGGAGACCCTCAACGTGATCAAGGACGCCGATCCGATGCTGCCCGTGATCATGATCACAAAAAACGAGGAAGAACGCCTCATGGAGGACGCGATCGGGATGAAGATCGACGATTACCTCCTCAAACCCGTGAACCCCCTCCAGATCTATTCAGCGTGCAAGCGGATCCTCGACACCCGAAAGATTCAGGAAGACCGCCTGACCCCCGACTACATTCGCGAGTTCAACGATATCAACCAACTGGCCACCGATGATTCGTGGGAGGGCTGGCTTAAGATCCACAAAAGAATGTGCACGTGGGACCACGAATTCGACAAGTTCCGTAACATCGGTCTCGAAAGCACCCACGAAGAGCAGCGACTCAACTGCGCCGCGCAATTCGGGCGCTACGTGGAAAACAACTACCGTGACTGGGTACAATCCGAAAAACGTCCGCCGATGAGTCCCGACGTGTTTAAAAAATTCGTGGCGCCCCACCTGAACCAGGGCAAAAAACTGTTTTTTATCGTTATCGATTGCGTCCGGCTCGACCAGTGGATGACGATGGAGCAGTTTCTGTCCCTGTACTTCGATGTACAGTGGGACTACTACATGGCGATACTGCCGACGGCGACCCCCTACGCGCGGAACGCCATTTTCAGCGGAATGTTTCCCTCCGATATCGCGCGCAAGTTTCCCGACCGGTGGCTCGAAAAAAGCACGGAAGATACAAGCAAAAACAAGTTCGAGGAGTATTTTCTGGCGGACCAGATGAGGCGTATGGGCATGAACGCCGAAAAAACAAAATACGTCAAGATTTACACGACAGGGGAAGCGGCGGAGCTCAAGAAAAAAATGGGCAACCTGCAAAGCCTGCCGTTTGTGTCACTGGTTTTTAACTTCGTGGATATATTAACACACGGCCGTAACCAGTCAGAAATCCTTCAGCAATTATTACCCAACGAGGGGGCGTTCCGGTCGATGATGCGGTCCTGGTTCTCCCACTCGGTATTGCTGGAAATGCTCATCGAACTGTCGCGGGCCGGTGTAACCGTTGTAATGACAACCGATCACGGTTCGATTCTTGGCCGCAAGGCGAGTATGGTCTACGGCCGCAAAGATACATCAACAAACCTCAGGTACAAGTTCGGAGAGAATCTCAAGTGTGACGAAAAGCAGGCCATCATCGCACGGAATCCCGCCGAGTACCGGTTGCCCGACGAATCCAAAACCAAAAATTACGTGTTTGCCAAGGAATACTACTATTTCGTTTACCCGACAAACTTCAGGGAGTATGAGAAACACTACGAAGGATCGTTTCAGCACGGCGGGATTTCGCTCGAGGAAATGATTCTTCCGTGCCTGACCCTTTCGCCTAAATAGCAATGGAACGATCTACCACACTGAAGTTCAATACCCGTTCGGCCGGCGAAACCGCCCGGTTCGGTGATGCGTTAGGAGCGGCGATCCAGACCGGGGTGTGTATATCGCTGGTGGGAACGCTGGGTGCGGGTAAAACAACGCTGGCCGGTGCGATCTGCAGGGGATTGGGTGTAACCGAAACCGTATTGAGTCCTACGTTTATTTTGTTCGAAGAATTCGAAGGCCGGATACCCGTTGTT
>CAYUDF010000825.1:0-1977 GCA_964443465.1 uncultured bacterium | reverse complement strand
TCAGTGACCAGTTCTGGCTCCCGGTTGTCTTGCTAAGGCTTCCGGTGATTGTCGATCTCGTTGTACGTTCCGCCGTAGACGATATCCCGGATGTAATCCTCGGCGAGGAAGTTGTGCGGAAACCCGAGGTCAATCGCGCTCACCTGGTTCAACCGGTCCATCTGTTTTTCGTTAAGGGTCACGTCGAGTGCACCCAGATTGTCCTTGAGCTGCACTGCGTTGCGCGCCCCCACCAGCGGCACCATCACTCCGGCTTGCTGGCGTACCCACGCGATCGCCACCTGGGACGGCGTACACCCGATCTGCCCGGCGACGTCCACGACCGCTTTTGCGATCTTCAGATTTCGCTTGTCCGTACCGGCCCCGTCTTTGGCCCGCCCTTCCACGGCTTTTTTCGCCTGGTTGTACTTGCCCGACAGCACACCCGCTCCCAGGACGCTCCACGGGGTGACGGCCATATCAAACGCGCGGGCCATCGGCAGCAGGTCGGCTTCGGCCGTTCGGTCGATCAGACTGTAGCGGATCTGCAGGCCGACGAAGCGGGACCAGCCGCGCAGGTCGGCCAACGTGTTGGCCTGGGAGACGACCCATGCCGGGGTGTCAGATATACCGACGTACAATACCTTGCCCTGCCGCACCAGGTCGTCCAGGGCGCGCATCACCTCGTCGACGGGTGTCGTGAAATCCCACGCGTGGACCCAGAACAGGTCCACATAATCAAGACCCAGACGTTTCAGGCTGGCTTCGAGCGCCTGTACCATGTTCTTGCGGTGGTTGCCGCTGAAGTTGGGATCGCCTTGACGTGTCCACAGCGTGTACTTGGTGGCGACCACAAAAGACTCGCGGTCGCTCTTGACGAACTCGCCCACGTATTTCTCGCTGGTGCCTTCGGTGTAGCGGTTGGCGGTATCAAGAAAGTTTCCGCCGGCTTCGGCGTACATGTCGAACATCTTGCGGCTCTCTTTTTTGGTCGCACCCCATCCCCACTCCCGGCCGAACGTCATCGTGCCCAGCGCCAGCTCGGAAACGCGCAGCCCACTGTGTCCCAGTAGTTTGTATCTCATCGTATCCTCTCCTTTCTTCGCGATAATATAGCATACTGTCACGTCGTTACGGAAAAAGGAAGGACGGGCTACCGCTCGCGGTCCAGCAGCTTCTCCGCCCTGTCGGCCAACGGCGTATTCGGGAACCGCTCGACAACCCGCGCGAGCACATCGCGGGCTTCGCTTTCTGCGCCCTTGCCGGCGAGAACGATTCCGAGATTGATCTCGGCGACGGCGTAACCGGGGTGTCTTTCGAGGATCTCTCGCAGGCGGTGTTCGGCGCTGTCGAGATCGTTGTTGTAGTATTCGGCCAGCGCGAGCAGCGTGCTGATCTCCGCGTCGGCCGGGAATCGTATCGATCCCGCCCGGGCCACGTTTCGCGCCGTATGGAACTGTCCCGTTGCCAGATACCCGCTTGTCTTCCAAAAATACAGTTCGCGGGATCCGTCGTTACTCTGGTCGTATTCCGACAGCGTGTACACGGCGGCAGACGTTGCAGCATCGGTCACGGCGTGACTCGACCGGTAGGGAGCGTCGACGGTGACGAGATCGTGCTCGGTACCGGGCACCACGGTCAACGGGCCGCTATTGGAAAACACAATCATGGCGGATCGAATCGGATCCGTGATATCGACGCCGATTCGCGGCACCCCCACACTTGCCCGCCAGAACCAGACGGCGGCAACGACAACGACCAGCGCCGCGGCAACTGCGGCAACCCGTCTGATCCGTGTGCGCCCGCCGCGGCGCAACGGCAATAGCGCCGGCCTCCCCCCCGGCTCGATCGGTTGTTGGATCCGCTCCGCGACGTCCATGCCGGCATCGAGGAACGCGTAGTAGGGCACGGTCATCTCGCTGGCGAACACACCGGTCGGCTTGCCGATATCCATCACCGCAGTGTTGGTGGCGACCACGAGGGCGCGCCGACCAGCGA
>CAYUDF010000824.1:0-1977 GCA_964443465.1 uncultured bacterium | reverse complement strand
ATGTCGGGGGCGGATTTGCCGTCGATATCATAGTACTCGTACGTGGTCTGGACCTTCGGTCCCCGCGCCACGGCCACGGGCGCAAGCAGTATCAAAGCGAGAATTATGCAGAGGTATCGGCGCAATTTGCCCTCTCCGGCTGCGATGAACAGCCGTAGACGGTTTAAAAACGGGGAAACGGTGATGGTTACTCAATGGAGTGGCATCATCTGTGCCAATGCGGAGGTCTTATCGGGAGGGGCTGACGGGCGTCAATCGGGGGCCGTGAGGTGGTCCCAGCCACTTTCCAGCAGGCGGGAGCGGCTTCCATTCTCCCTTAAAAGACAGGTGTCCTGGTTTTCCGTGAAGCGGCCGATAATTTTTGCCGACCGCCCGGTCTCGTTTTCGATTCGGTCGCACAAACGCCGCGCCGCACGGGCCGCTACACACAGAATCAGCGCGTAGTCTTCCCCGCCCCGCAGCATCCAGTCGTATGTGGTAATACCTTTCCCGGCACAGAATCCGGACAGCGCCCGCGACAAAGGTAACGATTCTGCTTTCACCTCGCACCCAAGGCCGGAAGCCCGGCAGACCCTGCGCAAGTCGGTGGACAAACCGTCGCTCACATCGATCGCGCCATGAACAGAATTAACGCTGGAAATCAACTTTGCCACGTCCAGCAGCGGTTGAGGAGACTTGAACGCACGAACCAGCCGGGCTTCGTTGCCACGGGTTTTGTAACCGCCGGATCGGAGCAACTCGAGACCGGCCGAGGCTTCTCCCACAGCTCCGACGAGCACGATCGCATCTCCTGCAAGCGCACGCCTGCGCCAGGCTCTGCCCCGCCGGCAACTACCGATCAATGTGAGGTCGCACGTCAACGGTCCGTCGGTGGTCGCCACGTTGCCGCCGATCAGCGCCGCGCCATATTGGGCGAGTTGCGCCACGATTCCCCTGGCGATGTGGTCAACATAGGTAGTTTCGAGGTCTCGTGGAAGAACGAGAGAAAACAGCGCGTACCGGGGAGCCGCGCCCATGGCGGCAATATCACTGAGATTAACGGCGGCCAGCCGCCAGCCGAGTTCGCGGCCGCTGAACCACTTCCGGTAAAAATGACGGCCTTCGACCTGCACATCCTGGGTAACAACAAAATCCTCGCCGCGCGGGCCGTTAAACACGGCGGCGTCGTCACCAACACCCAGCACAAGACCGCCGGGGTGTACCCCGGCGGTCTCGATCGAACGGGTGAATTTCTGGATCAGCTCGGTTTCAGTCAACTGCTTGCGCTGTTTCATGTCCCTGATGTTAACCGAAGCACGGCCAATAATCAAACATCGGACTGGCCGTTAATTGTACAGCGCTTTGACCGCGCCCCAGGTTGTGTGTTCCACGGGCACCGGAAATCCGCAACTGTTGCAGGATCCGTCCGGATTCAGGAGAAACATGTCGGTCGAAGATTGCTGAATAAGAACCGCATTGAACGAACAATCGACCGCCCTGATGTGCCCGTCCAGTCGATCCGGATGTGAAGCAAGCGCCAGGTTGGCACAGGCGTCCGACGTTCCGAAACCCTGGAAAGTCAACGTATAGACATGAATCGGCGGATTGTAACAGTTGCCGAGTGCAAGGACGAGTCCGGAAAACGCATCCCCGATCACCGAAGGAAACGGCGGTAACGGACACAACTCCCCGACGAGTGTCGCCGTAAATCCCGGGCCGGCTACAACCTGGAATTCGATACCAACCACATCTGGAATGTTTTGAGCAACGACAAACACCTGGAAATAACCGGGCGCCACGTCGGTCAAACTACAGTTGGAAGCGTTCGCATTCGAATACAGTCCAACCCTCGGTAACTGCGCGGATGCTGTTGTCGCACCGCACACAACAATTACTACAGACAGAACAACCAGTAGCCGTCGGTTCATGTTATTGCTCCTGATGAAAAATTGCCGGCCAATCCAACAGCTAGTTATACATCGCCTTGATCTGGCCCCA
>CAYUDF010000823.1:0-1978 GCA_964443465.1 uncultured bacterium | reverse complement strand
AGATCGCCGTCTCGGAGGGGTACAACACGCAGCTGTGGGACTTTTTGTTCTACGCACTGGTTGGTGTTGTGATCACGATGGCCGTCCGGATTGCCGGAGTGGTGGTTGTGTTCACTTTTCTCATTATACCGGCAACGCTGTCTGCGGCGTTTGCCTCCGGATGGACGGGGCGATTGCTGGTCGCGTGGGTCGCGGGTGCGATCTCCGCAGCGCTTGGCCTGCTGTTTGCCGATCGATTTGATTTCTCCGTTGGGCCTTCTATCGCGTTGTTCCTCGGTATCGCGCTGGTTTTTGTCGGTCTGTTGCGGCTGGTCCGGGTGACCAGAGTGGCAACGGCGGCTGTGTGGCTGATTGTTGCCGTCGCCATCGGAGCCTGGTTCGCTACCGGTTCAGTCTCGCGCGGTTCCGGCCGCGCTGTCGGGCTGGGCGGTGCGCTGAGCGCCGGGTCCATTACCCACACCCACTCGGAGCACGAGAACCACACGGATCTCCACGATGTCGCAGAGGCAACAGACAGTCACGAACTGACCGCCGACATGTTGGCGGCCATGACAGATATAGCGCAACTGGACACGGTATATGCAACCGCCGTGGACGCGGAAGAAAAAAGCATGGTGGTTTGTCGAATGCTCGAGGTCGACGTCAGGTCTGGCGCACTGAAAGCCATCGTTTTTCTCGAGGAGGACCCGCCGTTGTTGTTCCGTATGACGGTTGTCGACAAGCTGGCGGAAGTCACCGGGTCTGAGGTGTCGTATGACATCGGGCAACCGTTTACGGCGCCGGTTAATCAGCAGGCTGTCGCCGGCCTGAAGGAACAACTCGGCCTGAAATAGCGTCGGCTGCATACCGCAAAATCGCCTTGAGGAGTGAAATAATGGAACTGCCCGACGATCTGGCTTTTGAGAGACTGAGCATAGACGAAAAGTACCATCGCGCAGTACCCGGTTACATGCGGCGATTATGCGATATCTACGAGGCGCTCCACGATCGATTCGGAGATGACGGGCTTGACCTGATCGAGGAAGTGAGCAGAAAGTACGGCACAAAGATCGGTTTGAATGTCAAAAAGAGGAAGAACCTCAAGGGTGTGGGGCAGGTCGGCAAGTATCTCCTCAGGGTGTTCGACATGGTCAGCGATGACTGGGAAGTCCGGGAATATACTCCGGATCGCCTGGTCATCGCCGTTTTTCGTTGCCCCTACCCCTTTGGCCGCGACAAGGTCTGCCGGGCCCACACGTGCATGGAGCAGGCGCTGGTGACCACGCTGGACGATACCCTCGAATACAGGATCGGCCGCTCCATTCCGCAGGGCGACCCGTTTTGCGAACACATCCTGTGCCGGAAGGCCGTGTCAGGACAGAAGGACAATCTCGACCTTGAATAGCGTTGGTTAGACCACCCGGTACGGGATTTTAACCCCCGTTGGCCGACGAATATACTACATTGCCAGTATGATATTTTTATCAAAGCAGACTCGCTGGCTGGTGCCGGTGGTATTCCTGGTGCTTGCGGCGACCGCCGTCGCGGGCACAACCGGTGATACGACCTACGTATACGGGGAATCCACCCGTGACGGGACCGGCAAATATTACATGGGCCGGGAGATTGCCCAGGTCATGGGGCATCGCGGAGCCGACTGGCTGGAACGCGACGGTCGCGAACACGAGGAAGCGCCGGACCTTCTTGTCAGCTATCTGGATCTAAAAAAAAATGATGTGGTTGCCGATATCGGTGCGGGTACGGGGTATTTCACCTTCCGGCTGAGTCCGCTCGTGCCGGAGGGTACGGTGTTTGCCGTGGACATCCAGCAGGAGATGCTCGATTTGATCCAGGATAAAATGTCACGGATTGGCGCCGACAATGTATTTCCGGTACTGGGAGAAATCGACGATCCCCGCCTGCCTGAAAACCGCGTCGACCTCGTGCTGCTGGTCGACGCCTACCACGAGTTTTCCCATCCCAGGGAAATGATGACCGG
>CAYUDF010000822.1:0-1982 GCA_964443465.1 uncultured bacterium | reverse complement strand
TCCATGCCCAGTTCACCGGTGAGATCCAGTAGCTCTGTCATCTGTCCGTCGTCCAGCAGGCGCGCGATCAACAACACGGCGTCCGCTCCCGAGGCGCGGGCTTCGAAGACCTGGTACGGGTCGACGATAAACTCTTTGACCAGGACGGGCAGACCGGTGCGCTGACGCGCCATCCCGACCGTTTCCAGCGATGTGCCGAAGTTGGCCGTGTCGGTGACGACGGATATGGCCGCGGCGCCGTTGGTCTCGTAGGTTTCGGCCAGGTCGTCGAGAAAGTCCGACTGCACGAACGATTTAATGGTTGGTGTGCGCGCTTTCAGCTCGGCGATGATTCTCGTTTCTCCGTCGTTCCCGGCAATGGCGCCGCGAAAATCACGGACCGGTTCCAAGTCCGATTTTTCGCGCAACAGGTCCTGCGGCTGATGCCGTTTCTTTTCGGCCAGCTCCCGCTGTTTCTGTGCGACGATGGTGTCGAGAAAACCCATTACCAATACCTTCGGTTATGAAACCGCAATTTTGTGCGACAGACGTCTCAGTTGACCCAGTTTCCTGGCCGCGTTGCCCGAGTTGATCGATTGGCGGGCCCTGGCGATTCCGTCTTCGATCGTATTCGCCACACCGCTGGCCATCGCGGCAAACGCGGCGTTTAACAGCACCACGTCACGGCGCGGCCCTTTTCGGCCGTCCAGCACGCCCTGCAGAAGCGATGCGTTCTCCGCGGCGTCGCCGCCGGTGATATGATCCGGTTTGGCCAGTGTCATCCCGAGACTCCGGGGATCAAATTCATACGACTTGACCTCGCCGTTTTTCAATTCGCTCACACGTGTGGGTCCGCAGATCGACACCTCGTCGCTGCCGTCTTCGCCGTGTACGGCAAACACCCGGGTTGAACCCAGCGCACCCAGTACGCGGGCCACCGTTTCCGTCAACTCCGGGTGATAGACGCCGACCAGCTGGCGCTTGACGCCTGCGGGGTTGGTGAGTGGGCCCAGCACGTTAAACACCGTTCGCAGGCCCAGTTCGCGGCGTGCCGGGGCGGCGTGTTTCATGGCGGGGTGAAAGGACGGCGCAAACAGAAAACCGATTCCGGCCTGCTCGATCAGGCTCGCGCCCTGCGCCGCGGTGAGAGTGATGTTCACGCCCAGTTGTTCCAGAACGTCGGCGCTGCCGCAGCTGGATGAAACGGCGCGGTTGCCGTGTTTGGCTACAGGGACACCCATCCCGGCGGCGACAAGTGCCGTAGCCGTCGATATGTTAAACGTCGACGGTGCGTCGCCACCGGTACCACAGGTGTCCACCGCGTTTTCCGACCGGAGGGGAATCGTTACAGATTTTTCGCGCATCGCACTCACGAACCCGGTGATTTCTTCGACCGTCTCGCCCTTCGAACGAAGGGCAACCAGGATGCCGGCCACCTGCGCGTCCGACAGCCGGCCCGACATGATCAAGCGCATCACTTCTCTCGCCTGGTCGCGACCGAGGTGCTCGCGTCTCGTCAGTTTTTCCAGAAGAGCGCCCGTCATTTCTGCTCCTCCGCCAGGACGAGAAAGTTTTCGAGCAGTTTGTTGCCTTCCGGGGTCAGGATCGACTCCGGGTGAAACTGAACGCCCTCGACGGGCCGTCCTTTCATCCTCACCCCCATGATCTCACCTTCCGACGTGTAGGCCGATACCTCCAGGACAGAAGGCAGGGTGTCTTCGCCCGCGATCAGCGAGTGATAGCGGGTGGCGGTGAAGGGATTGGACAGCCCGTCGTAAATCGTACGACTGTCGTGGTATACATTTGACACTTTGCCATGCATGACGTTGGCTGCGCGGTCGATGATCCCGCCGAATTCTTCCACGATGCTCTGGTGACCCAGACAGATACCCAGTACCGGAATCCGTTCGAAAAACGCGCGAATCAGTTCCTTTGATACGCCGGCGTCGTCCGGGCGTCTCGGTCCCGGCGATATGATCAACGACTGCGGTTGCAGTGCTTCG
>CAYUDF010000821.1:0-1985 GCA_964443465.1 uncultured bacterium | reverse complement strand
CCCCCACCTCGAAGCAACACGGTCCGATTGAAGGTCCGATGCCGGCAATAATATCGTCGGGGGATGAGCCAAATTCGTCCTTCATTTTTTGTACGGTAGCGGCGGCGATACCTGCGACAGTTCCCCTCCACCCCGCGTGCGCCAGCCCGACGGCCTTCTTTTCGGGATCAAACAGAGCGACCACGGCACAATCGGCAATCAACACAACCAGGGGCACGTCGTTCAGATCTGTCACCAACGCGTCGGTATCCGCAATCGCGGTTTCCGGGTCGAGGCAGCCGCTGCCGATCAGATCACCCGTCACCCGGCTCACGTCGCTGCCGTGAACCTGTTTGCCGAACGTCAACAGGTCGGGAAACGCCCCCGTGATCAGACTCAGCTGCGACCGGTTGTCGATAACGGTATCGGGATCGTCGCCACACCGCATTCCCAGATTGAGTCCTTCCAGGGCTCCCTCACTGAAGCCCCCGCGGCGTGTCGTAACAAAACAGGTGACGTTGTCGAAGTGATCGAAACAGTCAAAGGTGAAAAAATCCAGTGTTTCCCTGGTGTGTTTGTGCATACCTGGCTTTATTCCTTCATTTCCGCGGCGTAGGCCTTCAGGAAGGTGCTGTGCATCCAGAACCAGTCGGGTGCCGACACAAGTACTTCGTCCAGTCGTTTCTTCTTTTTTTCCAGAAACTCCAACTCGGCGACGTCCTCATCGAGCAGATCGTCGGACGCCCTGCGATTGTCAAAAAACAGATTGTTGTCAAAGGCGAACCGCGGTGGAACCGCCTGCTTCGCCAGCGCACACTGGAAACAGTAATAGTCCGGATCGTCGTACTTGGGGTTTTGTCCTGTTTTCACAATAATGTTTCCGGAAAACCCGCCGGGTGATTCGCTTTCTTCGAACGGCGCTTCGCGCGTGATTGATGCGCCACACGCCCCACAATCGTAAATGACATTGTTTTCAATAAAAGCCCACGGCCTGCCGCGTCCCGCATCCCAGTACGCGATACCCCACGTCAACATCTCTTCGACCACGTTTTCCTGTACCACCGCGTGGGCGTCCACAAAAACACCGATCCCCTTCCAGTATCGCCGCACGAGATTGCGCGTGACCTTCGCTTTGGCATCCCAGGTAATCCCGATCCCGACTCCCCTGCCGCCACCCACTTCGCTCCCACGGGCCTTGTCGACCCCATCGACCAGGTTTTGTTCTATTTCGGCTTCCGCCCCGCGATAAAGTGCGATCCCGTCCCACGAGTTCCGAACGATTTGATTGTCCTGTATCCACAAAAACGAGTTCTCGCGCCCGCAGATTCCCATGATGCCCACGACACCCTTATTGACGACAGTTGAATCCCCGATATTGTCCACGATGCGGTTCTGGAGGATCGAAACGTGTGAGTTTTTCGCGACAATAGCCGCGTCCGTCGCGTCACTGGCGGTGTCCCGTTCTCCACCGGTTATCGTCACACCGGCAATTCCGCAATCTTGACAGCCCCGAAACAGGATCCCGTACCCCGCGTGTGTGTAAATGGTCGCTTCACCACGATCGGGGCCGATGATCCAGATATTCTTGCCTGAAAGCTCGAGTCCCACGGTGATCGGTATGAACTGGTCGGGGTCTTCGCAGTTGCCACACGTCGAATCAACAGCGGCGATCGGGGTCAGATGGTATTCGCCCGGCGCGAGCAGTAAACTCAGACCATCGGCCGGTTGCGAAAGAGCCGACATAAGCTGCTCGGAAGTGGATATCTCGACCGTATCGTGGCCACGGTCCAGAAGGACACGCGAAACCATTCCCGCGATCAGGAGGACACTGATTAGACCCAGCGCAAGGATCGGTCCCGGCCGCAAAGACATGTTTCTGTTTCTCCTTGTTGTAAAGGAACCTTAGTGATGGGGATTATGCTGCAGTCTGCGGCCGGGAGTGACTGGTCAGCGTCCCCGTTGACAAGACTGTCAGCACAAATCGCCATAATCTACGTCGCCGCGAG
>CAYUDF010000820.1:0-1990 GCA_964443465.1 uncultured bacterium | reverse complement strand
GGCGACTTTTACGCCCGCCAACTCATCGACGACCTCGGTCTGAGCCCGCAGAACGGCGTCGTCCGAGTGAGCCTGGTACACTACAACACCCTCGAAGAAGTGGACGACCTGATCGGGGTGCTGGATTCTATCCTGTGAGCATCGACACCATTCACCTGTATGGTATTTACAAAACTTCTGCTCGATAGTTGCGTAATCGTGAAACCCCGCCATTAAAAGACCCGTATATCTTTTCATAGTCAATTCATGACCCCACCCATCTGTTCCCCACGGGCAGAACTATTCGCGCCGGGATTGAAAACCCGGTTTTCCTGATTTTCATGAAGGAGGATCCTCATGATTCGACCGGTAGTTTTATTACTGGCTGCAGTTTGCCTGCTTGGTTTTGTTCTTCCCGCAGTGGGCGGTGACATCCACGAAGCCATCCAGGAGAATGACGCAGTCCGCGTAAAACAGATCCTGGACGCTGATCCCGACGCGATGAATGAGCGAGACAACGGACGGTTTCGCGAACTGCCCATCCACATTGTCGCCACAACCGGTAACGTGGAAATCGCACGACTGCTGCTGGACGCCGGTGCGGATATCGACGCCGGTGACAGCGACAACAGCACCGCGCTGGGTGTCGCAGCCATGCGGCGGCAGGGCGAGATGGTGACACTACTTATCGAACGCGGCGCCAACGTCAATCACCGCGACCGCAAGGCGGACTGCCCGCTCAGCTTCGCGGTGTACGGGCGGGATGAAGCCATTGTCAAACAACTGGTCGACGCCGGCGCCGACCTGTGGTACCGCAGCCTGGGCGGCGAAACATTGTTACACCACGCCAGCGGACGCGGACTGACCGAATTTGTCACCTACCTGCTGGATAACGGCGCCGATGTAAACGCCCGCTCGGAAGACGGTGAACCGATCGGCCAGGCCGCCGGTGGTGGTTTTCCCGTAATCGTTCAATTGTTGATCGACCGTGGCGCCCGGCCCGACCCGGTCGAGCCCGGAGAATGGTCGCCGCTGATCATTACAATGTGGCGGAATCAACCAGAGTGCGCGCAAATCCTGCTTGAAAACGGCGCCAACCCCGACTACCTCGCATTTCGCGACAACACGGCATTGATTTATGGCGCACGACAGGGTTCCGTCGAAATGGTCAACCTGCTGATCAAACACGGCGCCGACGTCAATCACTTGAATGAGCCGGGTGAGACAGCACTGGTCGCCGCGTCCGCCCTGGGTTACGCGGACCGCGTTCAGGCGCTGCTGGCAGCGGGAGCCGATCCAAACCTGGGTGCCGACAACGGCGGACGCACATCGCTGCAACTGGCCGCACTCGGCGGTTTTCTGGAAGTAACACGGGCGCTCATCGAACACGGGGCCACCGTCGATAACTCCACGCCTACCGGAGAAACGCCGCTGCAACTCGCCCGTTATTACGGAAACAACGAAGTCGCTTCCCTGCTCGTTAAAAAAAGTGACAGGCGCGACCTGGCCAGGAAAGTCGATCGATCGCTGGCCGCGCTGGGCAGCGTAAGCAGTCAGGGAGCCGTAGTCTGGTTTCTCGGCCACAGCGGATGGGCCGTCAAGACACAGAATCACCTGATGATTTTTGATTATTATCCCCAGGGGGAAGATCCCGAATCACCGGGCCTGTGTAACGGGCATGTAAATCCCGGGGAGATCGCCGGACAACGGGTGGCTGTATTTGCCTCCCATTTCCACGGCGACCACTACAGTCCCGATATATTCGCTTGGGCCGAACAGGTGGAAGATATCACCTTTTTCCTCGGCCTCCAGCCGGAGGAAACACCTCCGTACGAGTATATGTCGGAACGGCTGGAGCAATCGTATGGTGACATCAAACTCACCACCATCCATTCGACAGATGCCGGCGTGGGAATGGTGATCGAAGTCGACGGGTTGACGATTTTTCACCCGGGCGACCACGCCAACGGCCGGATCGGTCTGATGGATGAGTTCACCGACGAGATTGACT
>CAYUDF010000819.1:0-1991 GCA_964443465.1 uncultured bacterium | reverse complement strand
TCATGGCTGGTACTGCGACGTCTGAGGGGGCCGCAGGGGAGCCGTGCCCGGGTCGACCCGCGTATCCGCGCGCCAAAAAGCAAGGACCCGCGCCGGCCGATACCGAGGACCTGCGTAACCGGGCGCCAAGAACCACGGAGTCGGGCCCGGTGACTGTTGTCTATTTGGAGAGAGAAAGGAGGGAGTGGTAGACGCCCAGGAATTTTTTGCGTTCGCGTTGCCAGCGGTATGTTTCGTAGATTTCCGAGGTGTTCTCGATGCGGCGCTGCATCTCGTCCGGGTGGGCAAACACATATTTCAGCTTTTCGGCCAGGTCCTCGTCGTTCCCCGGCTCAAAGAATACCAGCGATTCGTCCGGGAAGTACGCCGCCACCGAATCCAGTCTGGACGCAACACACGGTCTCTGCATCGATACGTACTCGTACATCTTGTTGGTGTGCACCAACACCGAATACGGGTTTTTCTTGATCGGTACCACCGTCACATCCGCGGCCAGTATTTCTTCGATCATCGTTTCGAACGGCACAAATCCCAGAAAGTTCACGTGGTCCGAGGCCTTCAGCTCCGCCGCAAGATTCAGAACCTCCGGCAGGTAGTCCCCCGCCCCCATAAACCTGAATTCGATTCCCGGAATTTCGTCTTTCAGCCGCGCGACCGCTCTCACAATCAAATCAATCCCGTAACGTTCCTCGATCGCGCCGTGGCATAACACCCTGAAACTCCCCTTCCGACGTTGCTCCCGTTTGGCGAGGTTCACTTTTTCCACCAGGTGTTCGTAACGATCCAGCCTGAAAAACCGGTCGTCGGGGACGTTTACAATAACGGTGATCTTGTTGACGTCAGCGCCCCGTGCGCCCATGTTGTCCCGCATCTCGCGGGTAACAGTTAACACTCTGTCGGCGTACTTCACGCTCAGTTTTTCAGCCAGCTTGATCGACCACGTAAAAAACCCGCCGTAACGGCGATCGAACATCGTACCGAACAATTCAGGCATCGGCTCGTGAACGTGTAAGACCACTTTGGCACCGGCCAGCTTGGGAAGAAGGGTACAGAATACCAGGTAGTCGGGCATCGTGTTGACCTGGATAACCCGCATCCGGTATTTCAGATCCAGAGCCATCAGTTTCCAGGACGCGAGCAGAAAAAAGACGTTGTACTCGATCAGGTATCGGCCGATTTTACCGCGCTTGTGTCCCACAGGCAGCCGATGGACCTCGATACCATCCACGACCTCGAATTTGGCCTCGTCGGGCCCCCGGAGGCAGATTACGTGGACTTTGAACCCGTCCTCCCGGAGCGCCTCCGCTTCGCGCTTGACGTTGAGTTCGGAGGGATAATAACTGTGCCTGACGATACACGCGTTGCCGCGAACGTTGCCGTTTTGATTTTCCGCCATGTTATCTTTCCGTCCTTGAGCCGATTAACCGCGTGTACAATTTAACAAGCTGGTTCGCGGTGGTTTCAATTGAATACCGGCGCATATTCTCACGCCCCTCAAACGGGAAAGTGCTGTCGAGCGCCAGTTCCAGTTTGTTCGCGATATCTTCCGCTTCCGGTTCGATGATATAACATCCGTCGATGCCGTCCACAACCGATTCCACGTCCCCCACCGCGGTGCTTACCACCGGCAGGTTGCAAGACAGCGCTTCACGTACCGTCACAGGGGATGCTTCAAATGCCGACGTCATCAGAAATACGTCACACGCGTTCATATATACCGGCACCTTTTCGTGCGGCACCTTGTCCAGACACAAAAGCTTCACCGGTTTTTCCCTGCGCTTGCCGAGCAATTCGACGCCGGCCGAAGCCAGTTCAAACCGCTTTCCCATCCGTTCCGGCTCTGAAGGAAACAGCACGCAGGTCGTGTCATGGGCGATACCTAGTTGCTCCCTGGCCGCCGCTCGATCGTCTGGTTTGAATACTTCCATGTCGATGCCACACGGAATGGTTTCCGCGTCCGGGCGACCCAGCGGTTCTTTCAGGTGGTCGGA
>CAYUDF010000818.1:0-1996 GCA_964443465.1 uncultured bacterium | reverse complement strand
TTAAATAAAAGATAGTTACATAGCGAGAGTGGCGGAATTGGCAGACGCGCTGGATTTAGGATCCAGTGAGTAATCCTCGTGGGGGTTCAAATCCCCCCTCTCGCACCAATCGCGTGGAGAATCCAATGGTTGAAGAACTGACAAACGACGGCGCTGAAGGCAAATTTTTTACCGTGACGGTCGACAGCCCCAGTCTGTGCAAACGTGTATTAAAGCTGGAAATTAAGGAAGATGCGCTCCAGGCGGAAAAATCCCGAATCAGAGCGAAACTGCAGAATGACATTGAAGTTCCGGGGTTTCGCAAGGGTAAGGTGCCCCTCAGTTTCATCGAGAAGAACTACAAAGAAGCCGTTCACACCGATGCGGTCCAAAACCTGCTTGGACAAGCATATCATGACGCACTCCACGGCGAGAATCTGCGTCCCCTCGGCGAGCCCATATTCGACAATCTCGAAGCCGAGGACGGAAAAGGAGCCACGGTGGAAGCGAAAATCGAGATAAAACCGGTTATCGAGATCACGGATTACACCGGTGTGGCCGTTGAGGTCGAAAAAAAGAAGGTCGGGGATGAGCAGGTAGACGCGACGCTGGACAACATCCGGCAGCGTATGAGCACATTCCAGACGGTGGAACGGGCCTCGGCCATGGGCGACCACATTGTCATCGACTTTGCGCCGTATCTTGAATCGGGGGAACTGGACGAAAAAGCGAGGCAGGCAGACTACGCCGTCTCGCTGGAGAGCGAGAATCTGCTCGCCGAATTTCGTGAGGGTTTGACCGGAATGAAGGCCGCTGAGGAAAAGGAAATTTTGATCAGGTATCCGAAAGATTTTCCCGACGAAGCGCTGGCAGACAAGGAAAAGAAGTTCCATGTGAAGGTAACAGAGGTAAAAGAACAACTCCTGCCCGTGCTGGATGACGCTTTTGCCAAAACGGTTGTCCCCGACATCGAATCAATGGACGCGCTGAAAGCCCGTGTGCTGGACGACCTCCAGAAAGAAGGGGAAACCCAGCTGAAGAAGGAAACACAGGAACGGATCATCGACAAGATCATCGACAAGAACGAGTTTGAGGTTCCGGACGCAATGATCGAGAATTATATGACGTCTCTGATCGATGAAGACCGGAAACGACGTCCGGATGTTGAGGACGAGGAAACCCGCGAAAAGGAAATCCGGGAGATGTTCCGCGACGCGGCCACCCGGACGGTGAGGAAGTACTTCATCCTGGAAGCCGTTGTTCGGCAGGAGAAACTGGCTGTTTCGGCTGAGGAATTCGACGCCAAAATAGCGGCGATCGCCGATGAGATGCACCAGCCTCTCGAGGAAGTCAAAAAGATGTTCCTCAATCCGGAACACCGGAGAAACCTGGAGAGTGATCTACTCGACGAAAAGGTCCTCAATTTTCTCCAGGAAAGCGCCGAAGTAAAGGTAAAGGTTGTATGACCTTTAGGTTTCGGAGAAGCCGAAACGGTATTATATTATAAGTGGAAAGGATTTAAGGAAATGCCCGAGTACAATCAAACGATTCCATATGTCGTCGAACAGACGGGGCGCACGGAACGTGTCTCCGATATATATTCACGCCTGTTGACTGACCGGATTATTTTTCTGGGGACTCCGATTGACGACCATGTGGCCAACGTCATAGTTGCCCAGTTGTTGTATCTCGAGGCCGAAGATCCGGAGCGCGATATCTTTTTGTATATTAACAGCCCCGGTGGAGTGATTTCATCCGGGCTCGCAATTTACGATACTATGCAGTACATTACGCCGGACGTTTCGACCATCTGTATGGGACAGGCTGCCAGCATGGGGGCTGTGCTGCTGGCCGCGGGCACACCGGGCAAACGTTCGGGATTGCCGAACTCACGTGTGATGATTCACCAGCCTTCGGGCGGCGCGCAGGGCCAGGCGACCAATATCGAAATTTACACAAAAGAGATTCTCAAAATGAAGGACAAACTGAACGATGTGCTGGCCAAGCACACCGGTCA
>CAYUDF010000817.1:0-2001 GCA_964443465.1 uncultured bacterium | reverse complement strand
AATTCCAGCGGCAACTCCGCCCTGGCCACCGGGGGCACCGGTGACGTCCTCACCGGTCTGGTCGGCGGATTGCTTGCGCAGGGCGCTGCCCCTATGGAGGCGGCGTGTACGGCATGTTTCCTGCACGGGCGTGCAGGAGAGCACGCCTCCGAGGACCACGGGGTACGGGGAGTCATTGCGAGCGACCTTCTGGTCTATCTCGGCGGCGCCGTACTTGAACTCGAAGCGGTCGTTGGGGGTTAGCTCCCATTTTTAGATTAAACAGTCGTGATCATCAATCTTGACACCGGTATTCGAATTACGTATCTATACTTTTTTATAGCCCGCCGGCTAAACCGGCTGCGTCACCTCCAGTAGCCCGAAGGTGGTTAGTCCCATGAAACAGAGAAATCCCGCCGAAGTAATCAAGTTTGCCAAGGAAAGCGGTGCCGTGATCCTTGACCTGAAGTTCCTGGATTTTCCGGGAACGTGGCAGCATTTTTCGGTACCGATCGATTCGCTCACTGAAGATGTATTCGAAGAAGGGTTCGGCTTTGACGGATCCAGCATTCGCGGATGGAAAAGCATCAACGAGAGCGACATGATTGTGATTCCGGATCCGAACACCGCTTTTATAGATCCGTTCATGCACGAGCCGACACTCAGCCTGGTCGGCAACATTTTTGATCCCATTACAATGGAACGCTATTCCCGCGACCCGCGCGCGATCGCGATCAAGGCGGAAAAATACCTGCAGAGTACAGGTCTCGCCGACGCCGCGTATTTCGGCCCGGAAGCTGAGTTTTTTATTTTTGAGGATGTCCGTTTTGACCAGAAGGAGAACGCTGGTTTCTACTACCTGGATTCTCAGGAAGGTTCGTGGAACTCCGGCCGGGAAGAAAGCCCCAACCTGGGTTACAAACCGCGCTACAAGGAAGGATACTTCCCGGTTCCGCCGACGGACTCGCACCACGACATCCGCAGCGAGATGATGCTCCAGATGATCAAGCTGGGACTGGAACCGGAAACGCAGCACCACGAAGTGGCTACGGCCGGCCAGGCGGAGATCGACTTGAAATTCGACACGCTGGTGAACATCGCGGACAAAATGCTGATTTACAAGTACATCGTCCGGAACGTGGCGAGAAAACACGGCAAGACGGCCACTTTTATGCCGAAGCCGATCTTTAATGATAACGGTTCGGGAATGCACGTACACCAGAGCTTGTGGAAAGGCGACACACCGCTGTTTGCGGGTAACAGCTACGCGGGCCTGAGTGATTCGGCCCTTCACTACATCGGTGGAATTCTGAAGCACGCGCCGGCACTGCTTGCGTTTTCAAACCCGACGACCAACTCGTACAAACGGCTGGTTCCGGGTTTTGAAGCGCCGGTGAACCTGGCGTACTCGCAGCGTAACCGCAGCGCCGCTGTTCGAATCCCGATGTACTCGCAATCACCGAAGGCAAAGCGGATTGAGTTCAGGTGCCCGGATCCGACGTGTAACCCGTACCTGACGTTTGCCGCGTTGCTGATGGCGGGTCTGGACGGAATTGAAAACCGGATTCATCCGGGTGAGCCGCTGGACAAGAATATCTACGATCTGCCGCCGGAAGAGCTGAAGGAGATCCGCAAAACGCCGGCTAGCCTGGATGCGGCGCTCACGGCGCTGGAAGAGGATCATGATTTTCTGTTGAAGGGTGATGTTTTCACCGAGGATGTGATCCGGACGTGGATAGACTTCAAGCGGGAACGCGAGCTCGCCGAAATGGCCCTCCGCCCCCATCCCTACGAGTTCTATCTCTACTACGACGCATAAGACTCAACCAATATCGGCGTCGCCAGATCCCTGGCGGCGTCGATTCTCCCCCTCTCTCTTAATGATTGTGTCGACCATCCTGCCCCGGAGTTTCGGGCGCACGGATACGCGGGACGAGCCGGGCACGGCTCCCCTGCGGCCCCCTCAGACGTAGCACGACCAGCCATGACGGGTCGCCTCGCCTTGATCGGCTCGCAGATCGA
>CAYUDF010000816.1:0-2006 GCA_964443465.1 uncultured bacterium | reverse complement strand
TGGACCGTTGCCTCGAGAAGGACCCCAAAAAGCGTCTGCGTGACATTGGAGAGGCCCGGCTCATCCTCGAATCCATCCAAGGCGGAGACAGTCATGCGACGACGATTCTCGGCCAAGGCCCCCCCGTGCATGGGGCTTCACCCAAGCGGAAGGCGGGCATCCGCCCCAGGGAAATCGCCGCCTGGACCGTGGCGGCTATTGCGGTCCTCCTCCTGGGAGGGAAGCTGTTCCAGGGTGAGGAGACATCAACGTCCTTTTCCTCTTCTTACAAGCTCTCGGTTCCCATCGAGGGCGAATCCAACATCCGTTACTCCCACGGCGGACTTTCCATTTCCCCGGATGGGTCACGTATCGCATATATCAACAACAAGATGCTATTCGTGCGCCGCCTGGACAGCTGGGATCCGATCGAGATACCTCAGACCGAAGGGATATTCAACCCCCACTGGTCGCCCGATGGACAGTGGCTGGCTTTCGCCATCGACCGGAACTTCTGGAAAATTCGGCCCGACGGCACCCAGCGAACGAGGATCTGCACTGCCCAGGATCAAGCCTCCATTTATACCGGAGGCGCCTGGTTGGCCGATGGCCGCATCGTTTATCGTGGAGTAACAAGCCTGATGGCGGTGCCCGCATCCGGCGGAAGCCCCGTAACATTCGTTGACGTGGATGAAGATTCATTGCTCACCGACTTCCACGAGCCCCAAGCACTGCCGAATGGTCTGGGCCTGGTAACGGCGTTGCATACCGAAGCTGGGATTAGTTCGATCGGAATCGTGACGATGAACGGAACCCTGAAGACAGTGCTGGATCTTCCAGGAACCAGCCTGGCCGAACCTTGCTATTCCCCTTCAGGCCATATCCTGTATCAAAACGGCCCGGACACCTGGGCGGTACCATTTTCCCTGGAAAAACAGGAAGTGACCGGGGATCCCTTCACGGTTGCCCGCAACTCAGCCCTTCCTTCGGTATCCAATGACGGCACGTTGACCTTTGTCAAGAATGCCGGAGAAATCACCAGGAGGCTGGTGCTGGTCGACCGGACAGGAATAATCGTGACCCGTTTTGGGCAGCCGGTCGACCTGTGGCCCGCCTACGCATTGACGCCTGACGGAACCCGGGCTGTCGTAGGTATGGCGCCCCAGACAGATCTGTGGCTGTACGACGACCGCATGACACGCACCCGGGTCACATTTACAGATGTGGAACACGACAGGGCGTCGTTCTCCGGGGATGGAAAGACGATATTCTTCGCAACGGGTTATGAAATCAACTACAGCATTGGCAGCAAAAAACTGAACACCAGTGAACCTGAAAAAACACTCGTTCCGCCAGGTGAGATGGGACCCCATTACTACGCGGCCTGTCCAGTTGTTACTCGCGACGGAAACATCCTTTTCTATTCCGCAATCGGCAAAAACAAGAAACAGGACATCGCCTGGCTGGACCTGACCGGGAGTGCGGACCCACAACCGTGGCTGACTGGCGAAGCTGCCGAATACGGCGCACGTCCGTCGCCGGCCGATCCTCGATACGTGGCTTTCGTTTCCGAAGAATCAGGTACCGGACAGGTGTACTTGACCACCTGGCCGGACGCCGGTCAAATGCTCCCTGTCTCTGTCGAGGGCGGTTTTTGGCCTCGCTGGAAGGCCGATGGCTCGGAGCTGTTCTTCGCCTCGGAGAATGAAATTTTCGCCGTCGATGTCCGGTACGAACCGCTGGGTCTCGGGCAACCGACAAAACTGTTTTCCCGTCCGGAAAACGACGACCGCCAGCCGCACGGCTGGCCGGCGACCTTCGATGTCACTGCCAACGGGGAGCGATTCCTGGTGACGGAATTGATCCTGGATGAGGACCTTGACCCCACTATCGCCATCATTCAGAACTGGGCGGCTTCGCTCGAATAGGCGGACAGAGGTGCTTTCTTTTGAAAAATAACAAAACTCCCGATCAGGAAATCCGCATCGGCGTGAGCGCCTGCCTTCTCGGACAGGAAGTCCGCTACA
>CAYUDF010000815.1:0-2007 GCA_964443465.1 uncultured bacterium | reverse complement strand
TGGTGTCAAAATTGGCGTAACTCTCCAACGATCCGCCGGCACCTTCCACCTTGCGAACGATTTCTTCGGCGTTGAAACTGCGCGTTTCCTTCGACACCACCCGGTGTGCCAGGGTGGACAATCCGCACTTTCCGACCGGCTCAAGCCGGGCTCCCCCGCCGAACACGCTCAACATCGACACAACCGGGACAGTTGTCCGTTTCTTGAGCAATACGCGCACGCCGTTGTCCAGTTTGAACAACTCCGTATCCGCGTCTCCGGCTGATTGGGACACCGCTGTAGTTTCCGCATCGTCCGCCCTCGCCTCGACTCTCGTAAATTCGCCGGCATTCATGTCAGCGACGCCACCGTCACTACTGAGAGTCTTCCTGACTGCTGCTTCGATTGCTCCGGCGTCCATGGCATCCGCGCTGCTTCCGTCGGGCAGGTACGCGACCAGCGAACAGTTGTCCGGATGGAAGTAGCGCCGCGCCACCATTGTCAGCATCTGCGGCGTAACACGCTTGATTGCCTCACGGTGCTCATCGGCCAGTCGATAGTCGCCGAGAAGTGCGTAGTAACCCAGGTTCGACGCCTGGCCCTCCATCGTCTCCAGTTCCGAATACATGCCCTTTTCGATCTGACGCCGGGCTTTTTCCAGTTCGTCCTCACCGACCGGTGTATGTTTGAACCGTTCCACTTCCTCAAAAATCGCGTCCCTGGCGTCGTTCCACTTATCCGGCGGCATCGACGCCATAAACAGGAAGAACCCGGGCCACCTTTCCGCCAGCAGACTGGCGCTGACCGACGTGACCAGGCGTTTCTCTTCGAGAACCTTGCGGTACAGCCGCGAGCTTCTGCCGGCGCTGAGCAGTTCCGACAACATTTCCAGCGCCGGGTAGTCCTCGTGAAGGATGTTGGGAACATGAAAACCAGCGCCCAGATATCCGTGGTCCATCGTACCGGGGTGAGACTTGAACCGGAAGGCCGCCTGGGGGGGCTCGACCGGCGATTCGCCGATAGACACGTCCCCCTTGCCCCAGGAGCCGTAGACGTCTTCGATACGTTTCATCGCCTCGCCCGGGTCCACGTCGCCAACAACAACCAGCACGGCGTTTGACGGGCGATAATAGTTGTTGTAGAACTCGAGCAACTGGTCGCGCGTGATTTTTTCGACGATGGGCTGGTAACCCGCGATGGGACGGCGATAGTTATGCTTTTCGTAACCCAGTTCCATCGTGCGGTAAAACGTATAAGACTCCGGCCTGTCGTCATACATCCGCGCCTCATCGATCACCACCAACCGCTCTTTCATAAATTCGTCGGGATCAAACGTCGAGTGCATCATCGCGTCTGCCTGTATTTCCAGCGCGTGCGCAAACGCCCGCGACGGGAGCACGATGTAGTACATCGTGTATGAATAGCTGGTCCCGGCATTGAGGTTGCCCCCGTACGACTTGACCAGGTTGGCGATCTCACCGACCCCGTATTTTTTGGTGCCCTTGAACACCATGTGTTCCTGGAAGTGGGCCAGGCCATTCATCTCTTCCGTCTCGTTGACGGATCCAACGCCGAACCACACGTTAACCGCCACGATCGGCGTGGAGCGGTCCTGTTTAAACAAAACCGTCAGCCCGTTGGGCAGTGTTTTTTTAATCACGTTATCCTCACGGCCCGTATCGCCGAGATTTGCCGACATGAATCCACCGTCCTTCCGCACACGAAAAGCCTTTTGAAAATTAAAACTTGTCGGGTAACAAACGCAATAATAGTCAAGCCCCCGGAGAAGGGACAAGCGATTTCGGTGGACGAAAATCCAGGGTTACTGAAGTGATAAAAAGAGGGTGCGATCCGTAAACAGTCTAAACGCGGGCGCTGATTACTGTTTCGGCGGTTAACCACATCAAGAAACGGGACCGGGAACCCGCACGCGGAACCCGGTCCCGAATCTTTTCCGCCCCGGCGAGTTCTCAACCGGAACGACTGACAGAATAAAAGAGGGAGCGACCCGGAAACATCTATAGTCCG
>CAYUDF010000814.1:0-2020 GCA_964443465.1 uncultured bacterium | reverse complement strand
CCTCTTGTATTATCTGCTCCAACATTTAACGGAGCAGATCTGTCATGAAGCGAATAGCAATTATTATTTCCATTTTTTGCGGTGTTGTGTTCTGCCTGCCTGCCTGCCAGGACCAGGCGATTCAATATTACAATATGGGCATAGACGCGTTCGAGAGCGGCGATACGCTTGCCGCGGTGGAGTATTTCGAAAAATCGATTCAGGAACGCGGTAACGATCCTGACTCGCACTTCAATCTCGGTGTTGCCCTCTACGGAATCGGGGAATATGACCGCGCTCTGAAAGAACTCCGTATCGCGTCTGAATACACACCCGCCGATCCCATCGTACATTTCAATATCGGTGAAGTATATGCTGCGATGGGACATTTTCAGGCTGCCACTACGGAATATGAATACGCCATAAGGCTCTACCCGGATTTTGTTGAAGCCCACAATGCGCTCGGCAAGCTGATGATGGACGGAGGGCATTACGCCTCGGCCGAATCTCAGTTCTACGAGGCCCTCGCGTTGAACGCATCGCACGCCGAAACACAATTGAATATGGGATGGTTGTACGTAAAAATCGGTAAGTACAACGAAGCTTCACACTACTTCTTCCGGGGCCTACGCAAGCTTCCGCAGTCAACCTACGGCCGGCTGGGGCTGGCGATGTCCCACCAATTGCGCGGAAACTATGAAGAGGCCCTCTCCGAATATCTCAAGGTATACAGGATAGACAACCGTAATGCCGACGCGCTTCTCGGCATCGGTATCTGTCAGTTGAATCTGGGACGGCCACAGCAGGCAGAAACCGCGCTTTTAAATTCTATCGAAGCGAAACCGAATAATCCCCGGGCCCATAAAATCCTGGGTGATCTGTATCTAAACCAGGAAAAGTACGCCGAAGCACTGGCCAACTACCGAATGGCAATTCAGCTGCAGGAGGACTACGCCGACGCCCACCTGGGCCTCGGTCAGACCCTGGAAGCGACAGGCCAGCTGCCCGAAGCCGAAGACGCACTTGAACGCGCGCTGTTTCACGATCCAAATAGCGCTATGGTCCTGTATCGCATGGGGCAGGTATACGTGCAGATGTACAAGCTGGATCTGGCAAGAACGTATTTCGGAATGGCGATGGACAAAGCGTCCGGCGACATTGAGATGGAGAGCACGATCCGGGCTGCGCTGAAGTCCGTGCCCGAAAACGAGTAGACCGGATTAACGGATCGTCAGTCCGCGATCACCAGCCTCGGAGTGCCTGATCTAAGAAATCCTTTTTTAATAGCGGTAGTCACCGTCGTCCCCTGGTCTTTGATCACGGTCACCACGTCGATCAGCAGGTTGAGATTCAAGGGGCCTTCGTCAAACAAATCTTCGTGCGATTCCGCTCCCCTGTTGCGGATAACCACCGTGCATCGATAGGTCCCGGCCGGAATGGTGACCGATATGTCTTCCAATCTGACGGTATTTTTGTACAGCCGCTGATGCCCCTTGTAGACGGTTTTGTCCATCGTTGAGTCAACGTTCGCATACACCGTGTCGATTCCAGCGATCAAATAATACTCGATCCAGTTAGCCTTGAGTATTTCGTCGGCGTGATTTTTATTTTTTTTCGTGACTGAAATTTTCGACGACAGTTTGTCATTTTTAAAGACCACCCTCAAAATTCCATCTCCCGTGGGACCCGGTTGAGTACCACTCGATGATTCCCGTTGGGTTTCGTCGTAAATAATTTTGACAATATTATCACGATGTATGCGGATCTTACCGCCAAACGACGGGGCAAAAACCAGAGTGTCCCCCTCAAACGTCACGATTTTCCCCTTCACCTCCGAGCCGTCTTTCAAAACCAGCACTTCGCTTTGCAGCACCACCGGTAATACGGTCAGCAGAAGCAGAATCGCTCCAAAAATCACACTACGACGTTTCATATAACCGCTCATGGAATTCGCCTTTCCCAACTCTGGTGAGTTCAAGTTCCGATTACGCCCGTATGATAGGTCCGACCCGGCCATGAGGCAAGTATGTTATCGTGTTTC
>CAYUDF010000813.1:0-2022 GCA_964443465.1 uncultured bacterium | reverse complement strand
ACTCACCGTCGATACACGGCGGGTTGTTTGCCGGCAATCTGCTCGCGCAGACGTTGTCGGAAGATCTGGGAAAACATGTCAGGACGTTTCCCGTCGGTGGACTGGATCCCGGACTGCAGACGGTGAACCACACAATCGTCTATTCGGATTCGGAGGAAATCAACGGCGTCAGCCCGGAAACCGCCGACGTTTTTCTGCTGACCAGCTACAAGCTGCTCGAAGACCTGGCAACTCGCGCCAGTCTGAGACAGGGCGGAACAATCATCGTCGGCTCCAACCGCAAACCGGAAGTGTTCTGGAGCAAACTGTCGCGAAGGACCCGGCGCTGGATCCGTGATCTGGACCTCCATCTTTACCTGGTGGACATTTCCACGGTCGCGGTCCGCACATCGTCGCAGCCGTCCTTTACCGACCAGCTGGCCGTGTGGGGACTGCTGGGTTCGGGACTGAAACAGGCGCCCGGTTTCGGGGACGAAGACCTCAAGAACTTTATTGGTGCACTCCGCGCACGGCTCGAACGTTTGTTCGGCGCCGGACACTATTTTGTCAGCGACATCGCGACAACAGTGGAACTGGGCGCGGAAGAAACCACCGGCCTGCTGTGGAAATCAATTGGTGAAACCGAGACCGCCGCGGTTGAAGAAAAGGAAGCGCCGTGGACCATCGGGCAGCCGGACGAATCGGACAACACCGTATTTGACGCGGCGCGGTTCTGGAGATCGGTGGGATACCTGTACGACAGCGGCGAATCCGGAAACACGTTGACCGATCCCTACGTGGCGACCGGTATCGTGCCCGGCGGAAGCAGCGCATACCGTGATATGTCAGCCTACCGGCTGGGAGTACCGACGTGGCTTCCGGAAAATTGCACGGGCTGCGGCGACTGCTGGGCGCAATGTCCAGACTCCTCCCTGCCACCTACGGTCCAACCCATCGACATCATTATCAAAACCGCCATGTCGTTGTGTGAAAAAGATGGCGTAACGATGATCCAGATGCAGCGTGTCGTCGACCATCTGGCCAAACAGGCCTACAAACTTTTTGCCAAGGACGACCTGCGGCGGTTTCTCACCACTGGCCCGTTGCTCACGGAAGCGTTTGACCTGCTAGTCGAAAAAATGAGCCTGGATGAGGAAAAAGCAAAAACTCTGCGCGACGAATTTGATCCGGTTTGCGCGAAGGTCCAGCACTACCCCATCGCCCGGACAGAAAAGTTTTTTGACGACGCACACCGAAACAAGAAAAACAGCGGGGCGTTGCTGTCGATCGCACTCAATCCGCTCAGCTGCAAGGGATGCAAAATCTGTATTGAGGTTTGTCCCGAGGACGCATTCGTATGGACCGGCCAGACAGCCGAATACCTGGAAAGAGCGCGTCTCAACTGGCAGTGGCATATGAACCTGCCCGCCGTATCACAGGAATGGATCGCGGAGCAGGTGAAACCCGGGGAACCGGAAACGGAGATTATGCGGCTGGTGGACAAAAACGCCTACCACTCTATAGTGGGTGGCGACGGCTCGTTTCCGGGCAACAGCTCAAAAACGGCTGTGCACCTGGTTACCGCCGCGATTGAATCGGTCGTTCGTCCCCGTTTTAGAAACCATGTGGGGCGGTTGGCGGAACTGGTGGATAAACTGGAAGCAAAAATCCAGGGCAAGGTCGCCAGTGCGGTGGAAATCAACGATTTCGACAATTTCGGCCGCCAGTTGAACAAACTGGGCCGCCAGGAACTCACGCCGGACACCCTGGCGGAAATGGCGGGTGGTCTGGACGCGACACGCCAGCTCGATCCCGAACACCTGAAGCGACTCAACAATCTGCTGTCTCGAATCAAGGAACAGAAACACAACTACGAGGGAAACGGGGCCGACGGCCGCGCACGCCTGGTGATGACAATCGACCCCGGAGGCGCCGCATTCTGGAGCGGAACGTATCCGGACAATCCGCACCCGCAACCGTGGATGACACATCTGCCCGGCGATGCGCCCGCGCTCGCCCAGGGCCTGTTCGAAGGTCTTTTGC
>CAYUDF010000812.1:0-2025 GCA_964443465.1 uncultured bacterium | reverse complement strand
GGAAACGCAGCGGACCGGCCATTTCCATCAGCCACTCCGGCGGAATCGGGTTTTGTGCGGTCGCCCCACTGGAGATGGCCATCGGTTGCGATGTCGAAAAGATCGAGCCCCGAACTGCCTCATTCATCTCAGACTATTTCACACCGGCTGAAGTAGCTGTGGTCGACGAGCAGGATCCGGCGGAACAGCCACTGATTGCAACATTGATCTGGAGCGCAAAAGAAAGTACGCTGAAAGCAATCAAAAAAGGGTTGTCGCGTGACACCCGAAGCGTGGTGATCCGGGCGGATTTATCGGGGGCAGAATCCGGTTGGAAGGGGCTGGAAGCGGAATGTGTCGAGTTGGGCGAAAAAATGCAAGGGTGGTGGAAATCAAGTGACGGAATGGTTTTCACAATTGTCGCCCAGGGGAAACTTGAAAACTATCGCCCCGTTGAACTGGTTTGATCGGAGATAAAATTGAACGCGATAAAAATTCGTTTATGGATATCTGTGCTGGCCGTTGCCGTATGTCTGGCCGTTGTGGTGACGTGTACAACGGATTATGTCACGGGCAAACGGACGTTTTCGCTGGTAAGTGAATCCCAGGAAATCGAGATGGGTCGGGAAGCGGACCCGCAAATCGTGGCGCAGTACGGTTTGTACGACGACGCTGAACTGGCGGCCTACGTCAATGCGATCGGGCAGAAAATCGCCAGCGTCTCACACAGGTCGGATCTTGGCTACACCGTACGTGTGGTGGACAGTCCGATCGTTAACGCGTTTGCGTTGCCCGGAGGCTATGTCTACATCACCCGCGGTATCCTGGCGCACTTCAATTCTGAGGACGAACTGGCTGGTGTCATGGGGCACGAGATCGGTCACGTCGTGGCCCGTCACAGCGCGGAGCAGATGTCACGTCAGCAGCTCGCCGCCGTCGGGCTCCAGCTCGGGAGCGTATTGTCGGAAACGTTCGGCCAGTATGCCGATTTTGCGGGCGCCGGCGTGGGATTGCTGTTCCTCCGTTTCAGCCGCAGCCAGGAATCGGAGTCCGATATGCTGGGAGTGGAGTATTCGACCCGGCTGGGATACGATTCGCACCGAATGGCCGAGTTTTTTCAGACGCTGTCCGCCATGTCGGGAGAAAACGGCCAGCGGTTACCGTCCTTTATGTCGACACACCCCGACCCCGGTGACCGCGAAAACAATGTCCACCAGCTGACCAACGAGTGGCAGACAAAAGTCGCCTACAAGCCACTCAACAAAACGCGCTATGACTATTTCAAAAAAATAGACGGCATCGTGTACGGACCGGATCCCAGGCAGGGTTACGAAGAAAATAACACGTTTTACCACCCCCAGATGACATTCAAGTTTCCGGTGCCGTCGGGGTGGGAACTGAGTAATTCTGCCAGCGTTGTGATCCTGGTGGGACCGGAACAGGCGGCGTTTGTACAGATGACGCTTGGCCAGTCCGAGACGGCCGCCCTGGAAGCCGATCTTTTTGTTAAAAACAGCGGTGTTACGGTGAGCAGCCGGAATTCGAAGACGGTTAATGGCTTTGCCTCCGAGGTCATGGATTCAAGGCTCAAATCGGAAAACGGGGAAGAGATTGGAATCCTATCGTATTTTATACGCAAGGACAGCTTTACGTTTGTGTTTCACGGAATTTCGGCGGCGGCGGACTATACGAAATACAAGCCCACGTTTGCCGGTGTGATGGACGGATTTTCAAAAGTTACCAGCGCTTCGGTGTTGAACAAAAAGCCGGTTCGCCTCCGAATCAGGCAGGTAACAGCTTCTGGAAGCGTGCGAAACGCGCTCGGCGCCTTGGGCGCGCCCTCGGCCAGACTGGATGAACTGGCGTTGATCAACGGCCGAAAGCTGGATGACCGGGTAGAAAAAGGCGATTGGCTCAAAGTTGTGACTGAATAAAAGGTGTGATTTTTAAAAAACGGGTGATTTGTCGGTGGGGTTAGTGTATCTTGATCCAGATTCCCCACATAGAATCGGAGGTTGAACAATGAAATTCCTGAATTGGGTTATC
>CAYUDF010000811.1:0-2027 GCA_964443465.1 uncultured bacterium | reverse complement strand
CAACGAATCTGTGTGTCTAACAAACGGACGATTCTATGTCGTGGCAGGAAGTTACGGACAATTGGAGAAGATGGTCATTAAATTGCACTGATCCCGGCTGGCGAAAGCGCCGAGGGATGATTATCTTTCTTTATAGCGCCGGGTTATGCCCTCACGTTTCCCATTGTCCCGGGGCACACCAGTCTGGGTTTCTTCGGAGGTTTTCGTGAACACTTCATTGCGCCTGCTATCCGTCTCCGTTATCGCATTTTTGTTAACTTGTCTGATTTCACCGGTTACTCACGCACAAAAGGAAGCTGCGGGCCTCGACTGGCTCGAGGGTTTCACGTTGATCGAGCTGAACAGCGACGACGTGGCCTCGATGTACCAGGCGCGCAGCCTCATCGAATCCCGTGGTGGCCAGGTGGCGATACTGTCACCGCCTTCAATATTGATGGGGTGGGTGCCTTTTGAGGAAAGAGACCACCTGATCGGCCGCGCGCATATCCGGGACATTTATTTTACGGACGTATCCGACAATGACGTGGTAATGCGGGACGAGCAAACCCGGCACATGGTTCGCTATTTCAACCGCGTGGTGAAAGGCGAATACAACGAAACCTGGCTCCGGCGCCAGCAAACGGCGGCGCCCCTGAACGACAGAAAACTGGTTCCCGACGTGAGGGACCGGGGACCGCTGGAAGAACAGGCTTATATCGAATCCCTGGAAAAAAACGGATTCGACACGGGTAACCTGCGGGATCTCGGAATCCTTCTGGACAAATCGACGTACGCCACCGCCGGAAACAGTGACCGGATGATGGGAACGGTGGCCACAACACTTATTTTTGTTGAAAGCGACGGCAGCGGGGTTGACCCGGACACCTATACGTGGACAGATCAGCACGTCCAGGATTACATCGCCGGCGTCAACACCGGGATGGCGTGGTGGAGCGCCCAGGCGCGCAACTACAACGACTGCTGGGTGGCGTTTTTTGTGCGCTATTTTGCCCCGACCGACCCGCGTTGCCAGCAGTGGCGGGAAATGGTGCTCCATCCTTTCAACGACGTCTATTATATGGCCTCGGATATCATGGATAACTTCGGTTATACACTGGGCTCTACCTTCACGCAGGTGGACGCGTTTAACACAGCCCAGAGGTCGACTTACGGCACCGACTGGTCGTACACCGGTTTTATCGCGTACAATCCGGCTCCCGCTCCGGCCGAGCTGACCGATGGCGCCGCGGCTTTTGCCTACCGGTTCGGTCCGTACACATTTCTTCTGTACCGCAGTTACGGATGGCCCGTCGAACAGGTGTTTGCCCACGAATCCGGCCACATCTTCGGAGCCTGCGACGAGTACGACGGAGGATGTACCAGCAGTTCGTGCACCAGCGTCTGCGCCAACGGTGTTGTCAACGGAAACTGCGAGGTGTGCGTCACTTCCGTTCCCTGCATGATGAAAGCCAACACGTTTACGCTGTGTTCCTTTACCGACGACCACATCGGCTGGCAGATGAGCCCGTGCGCGCCAACACCCCTTGTACCTCCGTCGGCGGATGCCGTATATCCGTTGGGTGGTGTCCAGGGTGGGCAGTACACGCTGACCATAACCGGAAGCGATTTTCTTTACGGAGCCTTCGCGGAAATGGGAGCGGGTATTCAGATCGACGACAACGAATGGGTCAGCTCCGACACACTACTTGTTTCAATCACTATCGCTAACGACGCAGTGCCCGGTTCACGACCGGTTATCGTCAAGAACCGGGACCTCCAGCAGAACTCCGTTGCGGGAGGATTCCAGGTGTACGAGTCGACGCGGCACTACGTCTCGACGGGTGGATCCGCCGTTTATCCTTATGTAAGGCCCGCTACCGCGGCGGCCACAATCGCCGACGCGTTTGCCGCCGCCGCTGACGGCGACTCGATTGTGGTCGAATCGGCGACGTTTGTCGTGTCCTCGGTAAACCTCTTCAAGCCCGTTACGCTGTCGGGTGGATGGACCGGGGGTTTTACCGGCCGCAACGTGGTCTCGTCGAAAAGTA
>CAYUDF010000810.1:0-2034 GCA_964443465.1 uncultured bacterium | reverse complement strand
CGCCATTACAGTATAACACTCGTAGTGGATTTTTGTGACGCGCCGCTCGGTCTGGTCCGCGCGAACCACTCCTGCAAACACGACCACGGCGCCGCTTTTCGGGTCGAGATCGCCGGTCAGCAACTCTTCCGGAGTGATTTTTCGTTCGGTAATCACCGTTTCATCCTCCCGAAATAGGCGTCAACAGCGCCAACCGGTCGCCGGGAGAAAGCACCTGGGTGCCACCCGCGATTTTTTCGTTTACAGCATACTGCAACGGCAGGCACACCACTTTTTGCCACTGATCGCGGGCCCGAAGTTCGTCCACCACTTCCTCCACCGTCTTGCCGTCTCGGACTTCGATCGTTTCGCCGTCGGCGCCAAAGGCCTCTTTGATCTGCGCAAAAAACAGTAGTTCGATTTTCAAGCCTTAACCTCCCAGCCACCCGGCAACAGAAAGGTCTTTACGACCGTTCCGGCCTTCAGGTCCTCGTTGCCCGACGGAATCACGGCCAGGCTGTTGGTATCGGCGAGGGAAGAAATCATGTGCGACGCCTGCCGGGTCAGGGGCTCGACGGTTGGACGGGCCGTTTCGATCGTCCGCGCCTTCATCAAGCGCCACCGTTCGCGGTCCGGCTTGACGGATACCGACAAGGGAAGAAACCGTTCGGGCAACCCGCTCGTGAATCCGCCCAGGCGGCGCAACGCCGGGTAGACGTACATATAAAAACAGGTAAAGACACTCGCCGGATTGCCGGGTAAACCAAAAACAACTTTCTTGCCCCGGCTTCCGAAGTAGATCGGTTTTCCCGGCTTCTGCTTCACCCGCCAGAAATGTTCACGGACAGACTCGCGTTCGAGCACGCGCCGCAGGTAATCCTTGTCACCAACCGATATGCCGCCGGTTACGATCAGCGCGTCGCACGTGCGCAGGGCGGCGGCAACGGCGTTACGCAGCGCCGACGGGTGGTCCTTGACGTGACGGACACGCCGCGGTTCCAGGCCCATCTGACGGAGGACCGCTGCCACCATGTATGAATTGCTGTCGTAGATCTGACCGGGCTCCAGCTTTTCGCCGGGGGCAACCGTTTCGTCCCCCGTGGCAATTACCGCTACGGTTGGTTTTCGGCAGACCTTTACCGTCCGTCGTCCGACCGAAGCGAGACATGCAACGGCGCCGGCGTCGATGACCAGACCTTTTTTCAGGACCACCGTGCCCCGGCCTATCTCTCCTCCGCGCCGGCGGACGTGGCGTCCCTTTACGACCGGATGATCCAGTTCGATACTGCCAGGGCTATCCATTACCTCTTCCTTCTGGGCAACGGCGTCAGCGCCGGGCAGCACGGGAGCGCCCGTCATGATCCTGCACGCTTCACCCTTTCGGAGTCTCCGCGTTGAAAACTGTCCCGCGTAAATCGTTTCCACGATTTTTAGCCGGCACTTTTTCGTTTGTGAGGCTCCCGTCGTATCGGCCGACCGGACGGCGAAACCGTCCATCGCCGAATTGTCAAACCGGGGCAGGGGAGCGGGCGTTTTGACGTTTTCGGCCAGAACATATCCAAGCGACTGTTCAAAATCCACGGTGATAAATCCAAGCGGTTGGTTGTATTTTTTTACAAGGCTCATGGCCTTTTCGATAGAAATCATAAAACCTTCCATAAAAGTCTAATACCCACTACCAGTATTATTGCGGCGAGTAACGTTCTGACACCTCGCGACGACAGGTGGTACGATCCCAGACGCGATCCCACCTGTCCGCCGATCAATGCCGCCGCCACCAGCGGCAGCACCATCAGGCCCAGGTGAACTTCTTTTGCCAGGTGCCCGGCCAACCCGGCCGCTGAATTGACAAGTATAAACAGGCTTGCCGCGGCGGCCGTTTGTTTCGTCGTCGTCCAACCGGTGAGCAGCAGAACGGGCGCCAGAAATACGCCCCCTCCGATACCCACGATCCCGCTGATGAAACCCAGCAGGCCCCCGAGCGGCAGCCCGATCAACCATTCGTTCCTCACCGACAGTTTCCGGCGGGAATTCTCTTCCTTGGAGGGCAGCAAC
>CAYUDF010000809.1:0-2035 GCA_964443465.1 uncultured bacterium | reverse complement strand
ACGCGGATGCCGTTCCAATCTTCCGTGGCGTCGTAGACCATGATGTCCACGTCCATCTGGCTGTCTACGGCGACCTGCACGGAATGCCGGTAGGTGACACCCTGGTAACTCGATTGCACGAGATACATGCCCGGTTCGACGTTATCGAACGAATAAATGCCATTGGCAGCCCGGACCGTCATTTCGGTTTTCATGCCTGCCGCCGGGTTTACGAGCGACACATCGGTGTCCGTTTTGTTCTGTCCGGTGGTCCCGTTCTTGACAGTCCCTCTGACGGTGGCGGAATCAGCGCCAGTGGCGGCCAGGACCAGACAACAAAATACGACGAATGCCGGGAGCAATAAAAGTAACTTGGATTTCATGAGGAGTTTCTGTTCGGAGTGCCGGTGGTGAGCCGATCGTTATTTGATTTTTCTGTTATTACTGACTTCTTGTTCAATAACATCATCAACGTCTTTTTTGATTTTAGCGCTGTCTATTTCCCTGACGATGTTTTCGGCTTCTTCCATCAAGCCGTTTCGCAGCCGGTTGTAGTCCCCATCGGCGAGTTTGCCCATAGCCTGCTCAAAATCGAGATCCTTGATATTATCGTAAACCAGCGCCTTTTTTTGCTGCAAGTACGTTATTTTTTTCTCGGAACTTGATCCGAGCAAATCGTCCAGGAAATAAATGTATTTCCTGGGATTGATCAGCGGATAGACCACCAATACCAGCGCCATCGTAGCAAATATACCGATGAATAGCAGTTCCAACTTGTTACTCCGTTTCAGGTAACGTTTGGTCTATTGGTCCCGGTTGTCTAGGAGACCTCAGACGCTTTCAATATCCGGTCGAGTGTTTTCTTGTCGCGGCTCGCCTTCCGTTGCCGGGCGTTCGGCAACATCGTGTACAACGTGCCGAAAGCAAGGATCAGCCCGCCGATCCACACCCAGATGACGAGAGGATTGATCCACACCTGTATGATGGCGCGATTGTCGTCTTCGTTGACGCCCGCAAACACAACGTACACATCTTCCGCGAACCGCGAATCGATCCGGACTTCGGATGTCGGCTGTTCGCTGGCCATGTAGTAACGTTTCTCCGGCGCCAGTGTGCCGAATTCCTTGCCGTTTTTCGTGATATTGAGGGTCGCCTTAAGTCCGACCCAGTTGGGATCTTCTATTTCGTCGACGGCGGCGCACTCGAATTCGTATTTCCCTACAGTGAATTTTTCGCCGGGCAGGACTTCGCCGTAACCCTCGGTGGTAAACGCCTGACCGGTAAATCCGATAACCAGCAGAACAAAGCCGAAGTGGACGATATAACCGCCGTAACGCCGTTTGTTGATCGACAACACATTAAATACCGACCGGATAAAATTCTCTCCCGTGCTGCGCATCCGGGCGCGGCCCGCCCGGAGGTACTCGGTTGCGATGGTCACAACAACAAATACAGAAAGAGAAAACGACATAATGGGATACATTGAGCGCATCCCGGCAGCCAGACAGATAATTGCGGTAGCTAAACCACCGAGCGCCGGCCACAAAAATATCCGGAGCATGCTTTCGGCGGAGGTTTTCCGCCATGCGAGCAACGGCCCGATGCCCGTCAGGAACAACAGGAATAAACCGATCGGTATGTTGATCCTGTTGAAGTAGGGAGCGCCGACCGTAATCTGTTCGCCTTGTATCAACTCCGATATCATCGGGAAAATCGTCCCCCACAAAACCGCGAAACAGGCAGCAAGTAATATAAGGTTGTTCAGCAGGAAGCTGGCTTCCCGCGACGCCCACGAGTCGAGCTGGTTTTCGCTCTTGAGAAAGTCCAGTCGTGTAAAGATGAGATATATTGATAACACCGCCATCAAGACCAGAAACACGGCGAAGTAGTTGCCGATCGACGACTGCGCAAATGCATGAACCGAAGAAACAATCCCGCTTCGAGTGATAAACGTGCCGAATATACAAAGCAGGTAAGTGGCGATGATCAGGGTGACGTTCCACACCTTCAGCATGTTCTTGCGTTCCTGAACAATAACTGAATGCAGAAACGCCGT
>CAYUDF010000808.1:0-2037 GCA_964443465.1 uncultured bacterium | reverse complement strand
TTTACAGTACAGTTAGATAAGCCTATTATTTGAAATCATCATGACAAATCCAACCGATAATTCAGGCGACGCAGATCATAAACACGATAACGACGAGACCGACGATACACAACGCGTTACCGGGCCGGGAAGCGCCGGTGGAATACCGGAGCGAATCGGCAACTACTCGATTCGCAGGCGGATCGCTTCGGGCGGGATGGGTACCGTCTACGAAGCACTCCAGGAGCATCCGCGCCGCCCGGTTGCAATCAAGGTCATGCAGGCCGGAATGTTTTCGGAGGCCGGTCTTCATCGCTTTGAATACGAAGCGCAACTGCTCGCGAGGCTGCGGCACCCCGGTGTAGCCCAGATCTACGAAGCCGGCAAGCACAGCGAGGCCGGTTCTGAAATTCCGTTTTTTGCGATGGAGTACATTCCCAACGCCAGGTCCATCACACAATACGCAAACGATCGACGGCTATCGACGCGCGAAAAACTGGAACTGTTTGTTCAGGTCTGCGATGCGGTCCACCATGGCCATCAGCGCGGCATCGTCCACCGGGACCTCAAGCCGGGGAACATTCTTGTCGACTCGGCCGGCCGGCCAAAAATCATCGACTTTGGCGTCGCGCGCGCGACGGATTCAGACATGGCTGTCGCGGCACACCAGACCGAGGTCGGACAACTCGTCGGATCGCTCCAGTACATGAGTCCCGAACAGTTTGACGCCGATCCCAACGATATCGATACACGCAGCGACGTCTACGCCCTCGGTGTTGTGCTCTACGAACTGCTGAGCGGAAAGCTGCCCTACGAGATCCGAGGATCTCGAATCCACGAAGCGGCGGCGCTGGTGCGCGAAACCGAACCGGTACCGCTGGGACGGATCGATCGTTCGCTGGGGGGTGACCTGGAGACGATCGTACGATGTTCGCTGGCCAAGGATCGGGACCGGCGTTATCAGTCGGCCTTTGGTCTGCGTGAAGACATTCGGCGCTATCTTTCCGGAGCTGCCATCGGCGCCCGCCCGCCCACGTTTTCATATCAACTCCGCGTACTCGCCCGGCGGAACAAGCCGTGGATTGTCGCGGCCGCCGTAGCGATTTTCGCCCTTATCAGCGGTGGCGCCCTCAGCACCTACCTGTATTTCAAAGCCGAATCCGCGCGCGCCGATGCCGAACTGCACGCGAACCGTTCACAGGCCGCTGTCGAGTTTCTCGGCGATATGATGTTTGAAATGGGTCCGAAAGGATGGGGACACGAACCCAGCATCGCCGATCTTGTAGCGGCTCTGCGCGAGCGGGTGGATGTGGTATTTGCCGACGAACCACTGGTGGCGGCGGAGATCCACACTCAACTCGGCTGGGCGTCTCTGCCTCTGGAAGAATATGAGATGTTTGAGTCGCACTGCAGTTCAGCGCTGGCCCTGCGGCGCGAGAGCCTGGGACCTCTGGATGCGAGCACACTTACATCGCTGCTCGATGTTGCCCGTGCCCAGTTTATCCGGGGACGAAACGAAGAGTTTTTAAAGACGCAGAGCGAAATCGTTGACTTGTGTCGCGAAAAATTTGGCGAGGATAATCTGGAAACATTGGGTGCCCGTGAGGAACTGGCGGAGGCGTACGAGATCGTCGGTCGATACAGCGATGCGCGGGACATCACCGCCGATGTATTTGAACGGTGCAAAAAGACAATGGGTGAGGAGGATGCAGTGACGGTTGGTGTTTTGGCCCACCTCGCCAGTATTCAACTCAAGTTAAACGATCACGATCTGGCACTGGAAGGAGCGCGACGCGCCTACAATATATCGATCAAGAATTTCGGTGATGCAGATGACACCACGGAGTTCGCCCGTAGTGTCCTGGCGGCCAGTCTGATTTCATTCAAGCGCCTCGACGAAGCGGCTGCGCTCTATGAACAGCCCTTGCCACTTAATGCCGGCATCGTGAAAGCGTTTCAGGGTACGCCCGAAATTTCCAAAAACGGGCCCCAGATGCTGGTGATGTGGGAGACGTGGTGTCCGTTTTCACAAAGAGTTGTTCCTATAGTCGAGGATAT
>CAYUDF010000807.1:0-2040 GCA_964443465.1 uncultured bacterium | reverse complement strand
AACACCAACATCAGTGCCGCAGTACCCCGATGTGGTTTTTTCGCCAGTCTTACCGTCGTGTTTCCATCACCCACGACGACAAATCCGGCCCAGAAAAAGGGGTGTTCCGTTTTCTCCTGACCTCGAATCGCGTCCTGTGCCGCTTTGAGCGCCAGGGCGACCGACTTGCCGCCCGAGAGTCTGCCATAAAACCGTTCCATCAATTCCGCGGTGACGGCGTCGTCCACTGCCCAAAGCGTCGCAACGACCGCGGGCACGCCGGCGCTCAGGAAGGCCGACGTCAGGCCGACCACACCCTCGCCGATTGTCAGGCGACCCCGGGCAGATTCGCAACCGGAGAGGACCGCCAGCCGCGCCGAAATTTGGTGCGCCGCGATCTCTCCGGCCCGTAAATAAGGATCGGGCCTGACATCGTTAAAACCGATAACGGTATCGGCTCCTGCGACGCTTGATTCAGTTTCCGATCTCCGTATGACCGGGGCACCGCGGCCATGGGCGCTCCCTTCAGAGTCACCGAGAAGAATGCCTGAGTGCCACGGCTTCTCGTCATTTACCTCCACGTGTGCGGCGACGTGGACAACCTCGTACGGCACGGGATCATCGAAGATTTTCTGCCGGTCGATTCCTGTCACGATTTTCACACCATCGAACTGCCGCCGCAGAAACGTCACTTCCGCCCTGGCGCCCTTCAACTCTTCGCTGCCGATTGGCCCAACCGCAAGTATCCCCGCCGGAGCGCCGTCGCTTTGTCCGCTCTCCGAACCAGTTCTCAACCATTCGAGCACCATCGCCGAAGGAATCCGGTGAATCTCCCTGGACTCGCGGAATAAAGCTCCCGGTTGACCGCCGCCGGACAACACGAGTGTACCAAACGGCAGAGCGCCCAGGAATGACTCGGGAGCTATTAAAACCCGCGTCGCGCCCAGCACGAGGTGGTCCACTTCGCCCAGCAGGGCGTCACCGAGTTCGGCCTGCATCCGGACCAGATCGGGTCCGGCGCCACTCGCGTGTTCGTCGTCCGGCCGCCGGCCGAGCAGTGTGCAGTAGAGGTCGACTTTGCGGGACAGTTCCGATACCCGGCCGGGTAATGTCACAACACGGCACGAGTCCCTGGTGACGGCAAATAGATACGCAACGTCGAAACCGACAACGATATCAAGAAACAGTTCCTTCGGATCGAGGACACTTTGCTGTAGTCGGGACAGAGTAGTCGGCTGCAGATTTGAAAAGCCTGACACCGGATCGATCAGTCGGCGGGGCTCCGTGATACGCTCCATCAAAGTCCGAGCCTTGAAACGTTGTACGACGTTGAATAACGCTTCGACACGATCCGATGGGGGGAGGTTGGGGGGGTGTTCCAGAACGATGACGCTGGCGTCAACCAGGTTCTGCAACCCAGCGCCCGCCTCACGCCATTCGCGCCCTTTGTAGGATTCGCGGCGATGTTCGTGTCGGTCTATCGCCTCGTAAAACCAGTCCAGCGCTTCCTGATTCCTTCCCAGGTCGTGATAACAGAGGCTGAGTTCGAGCGCGGACTGGACGGTCCGCCGGAGTTCCTGCGCTTCCTGGATCCTTTGTTCCACCGCGAGCGCCTGTTCGAGAGCATCTTCCGGGCGATCGAGGTCGCGGAGACATCTCGACAACTGGAGTCCGATAACGGATATGTATTCCGGAAGGGGAGGCGACGAAGCAAACTTGTCGATAAGAAGATCGGCCGCAACCGCGGCGCTGTCGAGATTTGTCAGTGCCCTGGCCATCCCGAACACCACTTCGTCGTGGTCCTTCTTGACCAGTGCGTCGCCCAGGTCGAACGCTTGCCGGTACAGCATCAGCGAACTTCGGGGTTGTCTTTGCATGTACCGGACTTCCGCCAGTTTTGCCAGCACGGAACCAAGCGGTTGTTTCGATCCAGTCTCTTCGCACACCTGCGACGCTCGCGTCAGGATATCCACGGCCTCGGAGTACTGGCCGAGGTAGACTCTCGCCAGTGCGATGTTGACGGAAGGTGTGATTGTCCCCCGAAGGTCACCGGCGGCGGAG
>CAYUDF010000806.1:0-2040 GCA_964443465.1 uncultured bacterium | reverse complement strand
CGGGCGCTTTACGGCCGTCTGGAACGGTACGGCATCGAATAACGGCCCGGAAGGCCGTTCGGCCGGTCGAACGGGGGCGGCCATTGAGGTGTACCCCACGGTACAGTTATCCGGAAAGCCGGCGCTGGAGGAAACCCAACAAACAGATCTAACTTATTGTTATTAGATACGATAAGCCACGTTCCCCGCCGGCCGGGTGTTGTGGTACAGGGATTGCGTAAACAGGGGTATTGAACCCCGGGGAAGATCCCCGCAGGTGGAAGGAGTTGCCATGAAAACGAAACGACACTATATCAACCTGATTATTCTGATGCTGGCGGCGATTGCCGTGGTCGTTTCAAGCGCGCATGGCCAGGTGCCCGATCGATTCAACCTAGCCGACTACATTCAGAGAAACGAAGAGTTGCTCAATGAGGCAACTGTGCTGGTACGCGGCACCAACAGCTCCAAAGCGCGTGCGTCTCTGGACGCCGCCCAAACCCTTCACGAGGCATCAAAGAACAACTTTGTAAGTAACGAACTGGCCTCTTCCGCCCAGCTGGCGAAACGCGCCCGGGACGCAATTCTCAAAGCGATTCAGCTGGCGAAACGTGAAACCAAACTGGAAGAAAACGCCCACAAGGCGATCGAACGCGCCGCGAAACGAAACGAACAGGCGCGGACACTTTACGACGAAGGCAGAACGGATAAAAACATTCCCGCCCAAAAACTGATCGACGAATCGCTGAACCAGTTGATTCGGGCCCGCGGCAGTATCCGGGAACATATGTTTGAAGTAACAATTCAGTCCGCAAACGCTTCCCACGACATGTCCAACCGGGCCATCGTACTACTCAAAAGGGATTCGGTGGGACCGGAGCTGGTCCGGCGCGAACTCACGCGTACCGACCGGTTACTCGACAGAATTGACGAACGCGCGTCCGAATACAACAGGACCGACGTCAGCCACCTTATAGACGAGGCTCACCTTCTGCAGAACCGCGCCCGTGCGCACGCGGCGGAAGGCCGCCATATCCTGGCATTTGAGGAAACAAAACGTGCCCGCGAAATCGCGCGTAGAATTCTCAACCGGGCCGGCGTCGGGATCGAAACCACCCAGGACGCGGTGGCCGGCGCACTCGAAACCACCGATATGCTGATCGATCGCGCGTTTGAACTCGCCCGTGAAAACCAGGACAACCGCGCCATCAGCCGGCTGGAAGAAGCAAACCGAATCCAGCGTGAGGCCCATGATTTCTTCCGTGATGGCCAGTTGGACCGCGCGAAAACTCTTACACGGCGTGCCCGGGACATGGCGCAGAAAACCGCGCGGTCCCTGCAAACCGATATCAGCGATGATTCCGTACGCCAGGCCCTCGAACGGACCGACCAGATCCTGTCAAGGCTGCGCGAAGCGCTGGATCGATCGGCCGGCGAAGCGGCGACCGAATTGTACGAACGCGCCGTCGCACGCCAGAACACGGCCCGGAAAGCCCTGACCTCGGGTGAGCTCAAAAAAGCGCTGGCAAATACCAAAGTGGCCCGGAACCTGGCCTCAACCGCCTTGCAACAGATTGAGAATGGACAAAACTAACAGCTACCGGCGAACGATTGTGATTGTTTCCGCGGCAACCATGATCTTGAGCGGGACCGGCTGTTCGTCCCGCAAATCAGCGAGTTCAACCGGTAACGGTCCGGAGATATCCTACGAGATCGGTCAAACAACTTCCCTGGAAAGTGAATGTGAACGGGAATTGCTCTACCTGGACAAACTCATTGAGTCACGTCGGGGGTCGGGAAACTTGTCCGCGGCTGTTTTCGCGGAAGCTGTCGAACTGCGCCGCGCCGCGACCGGTTTGCTGCTGGACGAGCAATACGACCTGGCTCTGGAGATGATAGACGAAGCGATCGCCCTGCTCAGAGAACCGTAGTGAAAAACAGTTTTTCAAAGCGCGCGTACTGCCTGCTTTTCGTAACGATAGCGGCGGTAATACTGCCTGCATCGGCGGGCTCCACGACCTGTGGCCCGAGGAGATCATTGAAGGTCTGCTTGATCTCGGT
>CAYUDF010000805.1:0-2041 GCA_964443465.1 uncultured bacterium | reverse complement strand
ACTGCTGCCAAGTACAATAGATTTGTAGTTATCTCCAAGTTGTTACGTCGGGGGAAGATCCCTGTACAAAGATCAGCTTGTGAAGCAATTAATAATTCATACCCAAAAACGGAACTATTAATCGACTTATAGATCTTTTTTGATAAAATACGTTCTTTGTTCGGGATGATTCGGGCCAAGTTACGAAAGGACATCACTTTGTCAAGCCGACCATTACATCTGAAATCGGGGTCGTGGAAAAGCTGCGTTGCATGCTTGTTTCTGATGGCCGCACTTCTATCCGGCTGTGCCAACGACGATCCTGCAGAGCCTCCTGGTCCGAGTGAAGAACTAACCCACCAAGAACCGCCCAACGGGAACAACCTGATCCTGGAAGAGACGGTCGGGAGCAGCGCCGATCTGACAGCCAGCATTTGGGAAATCGCCGATAAATCTACCGGTGGTTATTATTTTCGAGGTTATCACAGAAGCCGCTGGGTGGTTGGTGCGTTGGACGGCAATGGTCAGATCGACTGGTCGCGGCGGACTTACTATTCAACGGCTGGAATCGGTGTGACCCCGGATGACATATCAGGTTTGGCGGGATTGATCTTTGTCGTTGGCAACAGGGACGTGGACAACGACAGCTGGTCCGACACCGGCGTGTTCACCATCTTCGATGGAGACGGAACTCTGGTGGACGAGTTGACCTGGGATGATCCCGATATCTCGCTTCGGTTCGATGATATGATATTCGATGGCGTCGATTCCGGTGCTTTGCGGTTTTTGGCCGTCGGCAGGAAGTTTGGGAATGACGGCGTCTATCATCCTCTCGTAGCAACGCTCACTCTGTCGGCCGACAGCACGCTTCACGCAGGAGACCAACACGAATACGCAGGAGTAAACAATATCCACTTTTGGGAAGTGATGAACAATCCGGATCCAACCAATGACGGCTACGTCCTGACGGGGGGACTTTACAAACCAGATCGGGATCTGGATCACTCCATTGTGTTTCTGGCCGACGCGAACTATGATATTCAATGGCAACAAAACATCATCACGGACCCTGGATTGGTTACCAGACTTCATCTCGGTAGCCAGAACGCAGCGACCGCGGATACGTTTTACTGCATGGGATACACTGAGGTAGATCGTACTAGCTCGAACGGCAGCCATTGGAAGGGTGGTCTGCTGGCTTCGTTTTCCACGCAGGGTCAGGTCCACTGGATCCGTACATATGACGCCAGCGTCTGGGCTGACTATTTTCGCGATTGCCAGTTGATCGACGGGGTCCTTTATGCCGCGGGAAATAAAGCCGCGTACCAACATGAAGGCCAGATCTTCGGCTACGGTTGGTTAGCAAAAATCAATCCTCAAACAGGTGATATCCTTTCAAGCATCACGTTGGGTGACGAACGCTGGTATTCGAGATTCAACTGCTTGCATGTTGTGGGGCAACATGCGTGGGCCGCCGGATATACCCAGTGGAAACAGGAGAATGGCACCTATAATTACTGGTGCGTGAACGTCGATATTGGCGGAATGACTCTTTCCCCGCCGAACAAATTGATATCGTCGACGCCGGTCCGTGCTGCCATTCCGTCGGACCCTCCTCCGGGAACCATTGCCGGATCTCACGCAACGGAGGAAATCGATGGTTTTTTGGACTAAGGTAATTATCTTGTCTCCAGGCCCAGGGCAGCAAGAGCACGCTTGGCACTTTCGCTTTTGGGATTGAGCGTCAGTGCTTTCTGGTAGTTGGATATGGCGGATTGCCGGTCACCGTTCTTCAGCAGGGTTTCGGCATAACTGTCGTACACATTCCACGACTCGGGAAACAGATCAACACTGAGTCGAAACACCTGCAGGGCGGATTCCAGGTCCCCCAGCCGGGCAAAGTAGTACCCGATACTATTGAGAGTGGTTTCCAGTTCCGGGTGCAGGGTGTTATACCGCTCCGGTTCCTGACGGATAGCGTCGCACGCGGCTCCAACATCCATACCAGGGACAAACGCCATCGCTGATACGTAGTCGGCCGGTTCCCACGGCTGCGCCTTTT
>CAYUDF010000804.1:0-2041 GCA_964443465.1 uncultured bacterium | reverse complement strand
ATGGCTCGCCTCCAAACGTCCCTCTCGCCCCGCGTAACCGCACGCCTCGGACCATCGGAGGTCAAGGCCGGCGGCGCAGTGTGGGTGACGAACCATTGTGCCGCGACGCGTAACCGTGCGCCCAATACAACGAAAGACGCTACGTCGGAAACAACGGACGCCTGTCGACACACAGTATTAGTAGAAAAAGGTAAAAGATGAGCGATATGAAAAAGACAGATGATGAGTGGCGGAAAGAGTTGAGTGAGGCGGAGTATCGGGTGCTGCGGGAGAAGGGGACGGAGCCGGCGTTTGCGGGTGAGTATTGGGATCTGAAGGAGGAAGGGAACTACGTGTGCGCCGGTTGCGGGCAGGAGTTGTTCGCGTCCGACACCAAGTTCGACTCCGGATCCGGCTGGCCCAGCTTCTCGCAGCCCATCGACAAGAGACTCGTGGACGAGCACACAGATAGCAGCCACGGCATGGAACGAACCGAAGTCGTGTGCAGCCGGTGCGGCGGGCACCTCGGTCACGTCTTTCCCGACGGCCCGCGGCCGACCGGTCTTCGTTATTGCATCAATTCCGTTTCCATGAAATTCCGGTCGCCCCAAGAAACAACTGGCAACGACGAGGAATAACCCAGCATAATAAACCACTTCGTTCAACGGACCGCGGTTGGAACTGCTGAAATGCGGCGCACAATCGCGGTCCGTTCTGTTTATATAGTGGCTCCATAATTGCATCCGCCAGGTAGTCGAACCGGAGGAATCGCTTTATGCCGACAAATGATCTCAGAAATTCCGTCAGGAAAAAGCTCGTGTTCAGACTGGGGCTCGCCGCGCTCGGGATCTGTTTGGCGTTAGCCCTGTGGTCGTATGTCCACGAACGCGGCAGAGTGAGCGATGTTGTTATCAACCGGGCACGCCAGCAGGTCAAGCGATTCAACCTCCAGGTTCTGCCACTGCTCAACAGGACCGGTATGCCCGACCAGGCCGTGTTCCGGCGCGAACTGGACGAATTCAGCGCCGGTTCCATCGCGATTCGCGAGGGCCATTTTGTACTCGCCGCGATCTTCGGGTCCGGTGGCGGTGAGTGGATGCGCGACGCCGACCTCGGGCACGAGCGACTGGACGACGTGCACCGCTACATGGACCGTGCTGACCACAGTCTGACCGATCAGGGTACCGGCTGGCATCTCGTCACTCGAATCAATGGCAAGCCGTATATCCACGTTGCCGTTCCCCTGGAGAACAGCGACGGGGTAACAGTGGCGCATATCGAAGGTGTGTTTGCCGTATCCGGCGAAGAAATCGCCGCGTCGCGCAAGAGGATGGCGCGCACGGCGCTGATTGGTTTTATCGTGGTTCTGATCACAACCCTCGTGCTTTACCCGATCATCTCCACACTGCTCGATCGCCTCTCCCTTTTTACAACCCGGTTGCTGGACGCCAACCTGGAGACGCTGCAGGTGCTCGGTAGCGCCATTGCCAAGCGTGACAGCGACACCGACACCCACAACTTTCGTGTCACCGTGTACTCCGTGAATCTGGCCGAAGCTGTGGGGCTCGATGTTGAAGATATTCGCAGTCTCATCAAGGGCGGATTTCTTCACGACGTTGGGAAAATCGGAATCAGGGACGACGTTCTGCTCAAACCCAGCCGCCTGACGGACGCCGAATTCGAAATCATGAAAACACACGTCGACCACGGCATCGATATCGTCAAACGTTCCGAATGGCTGGACGACGCGATGGTGGTTGTCGGCGGCCACCACGAGAAGTACGACGGATCCGGTTATCACCGCGGACTCAGGGGAGACGAGATTCCGGTGAACGCCAGAATATTTGCGCTGGTTGACGTATTCGACGCCCTGACTTCGAGGCGCCCGTACAAGGATCCCTACACGTACGACGAAACAATGCAGATCATCGAAGCCGGCCGGGGCACACATTTCGATCCCAACCTGCTGGACAAGTTCAAGCAGATCGCCAGGCCACTGTACGAGAGGTTCGCCGGCGCGGAAGACGACAAACCCCGCAAGGCGCTCGAAGTGCTGGTGCAC
>CAYUDF010000803.1:0-2046 GCA_964443465.1 uncultured bacterium | reverse complement strand
CGACAACTCCGCTACCTGATCAAATCAGAATACGGCTATCTGGGAGCGATCGGTTTTTCTTCCTCCGCGTTGCGCTTGAGCGACCGGGATCAATGGATCGGTTGGGAGGATCATCAACGCAGAGAGCACCTCGATCAGATCGTCTGCTTAAGTCGCCTGCTGATCCGCCCCGGTCTGCACTGTGCCAACCTGGCCTCAAAAGTTCTTCGCCTGGTCGTTGATGCGTTTCGAGAGGATTTTGAGCGGTGCTACGGATATACCCCCTGGCTGCTTGAAACCTTCGTCGAGACGACGCATCATGATGGAACCTCCCTGCGGGCAGCCAACTGGCGTCGGGTCGGCCGGAGCCGCGGGCGCGGGCGGCAGGACCGTAAGAATCAGTCCAATGAAACGCTCAAAGATATTTATGTGTATGTGCTCGACGAAGGGTTCCGGGAACATCTCGGCGTGCCGGACTATCAGGCCTACCCCCCCCGCGCCCCGGGCGACGGCCTCGATCCGCAGACGTGGGCTCACACGGAATTCGGGGGTGCGCTCCTGGGCGACAAGCGACTGAGCAGAAGACTGGTCTCCATCGCCGAAGTTAAAGGCGCCCAGCCCGGTGTGTCGTTTTCAGATGCGGTTAAAGGGGCCGGCACTCCACTGGCCGGGTATTATCGTTTTTTCGATCATCCCGACGAAATGCAGGTGAGCATGGAAACCATCCTTTCGCCTCACCGCGAACGGACGCTGTGCCGGATGCAGGGCCGGAAACAGGTGCTCTGCCTGCACGACACAACGGATCTGAATTACGCCACGCTGCTGGCTTGCGAAGGGTTGGGCGTGATCGGGAAAAACCAGACCTCCACCGAAAGCGGAGGGCTTCGCCTGCACAGCAGTTACGTGGTGAGCGCCGAAGAGGGACTCCCCCTGGGGCTGCTGGACTGGACGTGCTACGCACCGGAGTTGAAACCCGAACGCAAAAACAAAGACGGCCGCTGGATTTCGCCGGAAGAAAAAGAAACCTATCGCTGGATCGAAAATCTATCCGGCTGTATCTCCGCGAACGCCGGGCTCAAGGATGTGAAAACAATCCATGTGATGGACCGCGAAGCCGACTTTTTCGAGCTGTTTCATGCCTGGCGCAAGCAAGGCGGAGACGATTTACTGGTGCGCGCCAAATACAATCGGAGCCCGCGCAGAAAACGCGGCGTCGAAGCCGACGCCGAGCCTGCGCTCAAACTGTTCGACGCGGTTGCATCCGAGTCGATCGGCGGGCGGGTGGAAGTGAGCATCCCCCGCAAGAGTGCGCGCGGCAGCAAAGGTCGCGCTCAACCCGCCCGCCCCAAACGCCGCGCCACGCTGAACCTGCGCTGGATGCAGGCGGAGATCACTCCGCCGAAACATGGTGTCAGCTCGAAACATGCAACAGTAAAAATCTGGATCCTGCAGGCCTGCGAAGAAACAGACACCAGCCCATCCGACAAACCCATCGAATGGTACCTGATAAGTACGCGCGAAATTCCCGACAAAGAGACCGCGACAGAGCTTTTGGGCTACTACGCGAAACGGTGGCGAATCGAAGACTGGCACCGTATCCTGAAAACCTGCTGTCGGGTGGACGAACCGGCTCACCGCGACGCCGAAGGCCTCAAGCGCCTGATCGCGGTCAACATGGTCATCGCGTGGCGCATTCATATTATGACGTTGCTGGGACGGGAACTCCCGGAACTCCCCATCGAACTGATGTTCAGCGACATGGAAATCAGGGTGTTGAATCTAATCAGTCGCCAGGAAGGTTGGCCACCACCGAGACTCCTTGGCGAAGCGGTCATTACCACAGCGCGTATGGGGGGGTATATGAATCGTAAACACGATCCGCCACCGGGTGCCGAACTCCTGTGGCGTGGCCACCGCAAGCTTACCCTCCTGAGCCAGGGCCTTGCCCTCGCTCAACTGGAATAGATGTGGTGTCCTGTAAAAGTTATGTGTAAAGGGTAGGGCAAGCCGGCAGGGGTCTCGCCCAGGAGGAAGAGTGTCCCCTGGCGGGCTGGGAGGGATCTCACC